>DITM01000084.1:30525-54238 GCA_002422845.1 Candidatus Paracaedibacteraceae bacterium UBA6184 | reverse complement strand
TGTTTTTGAATTTTGGTCTGCAACTTTTGATGGATGGACAAATACACACTTAGGTCAGTCTAAGGATCATGTTGATAATTTAAGACAAAAGGTTATTAAGTGTACAAGTGATGGACAAATGCAAATTGGTGAAGACACAACAATTAGTGGAACTTATGTGGCAACAGAGCAAAACGCAACTTACACTTGGGTTAATGATGTTATTACCGTATCGTTTGCAGCAAACGGAGTTTATGTTGGAGACATGGTGAGATTGCGCTTTACGAGTGGCGGATTGAATGGACAAACCTTAACGTTACCTGTTAGTTCAATTTACAATACTACGATTCATTATTATTTATACCCCGGATCAGGCGCATCTGGCAACGTGTCAATTTTACACAAAGCAAGGATTACTTTTGCTGTGGCGCATGGGCTACAGCCCGGAAGATACGTAGAATTAGATTATACGAGCGGACCCGGAACTGATGGCAGTTATTTAATTTATACAGTTGCCGCAACTCCATTTTTGTTTTTTGATGTGGGTTACTGGGATGGTCCCGGAAATGGAAATGTAACAGTAAAATTTAGATTGGGCGGATTACCTGTAAGTGGGTGCAGGGTTCGTGTTCCAAATATATTTTTAAGGCAGTGTGTTGCTGGTACAGAGGCGTTAAACGCACAACCACATGCAACCTTTGCTACGCGACCTGATTTTTCAAACGGAAACGGCGGAAGCGAATATTTAAATTATACTTATGGTGATTGGTGGCTTGAATCAGTGGTTGGTACACATACGACTCAAATTACACATTCGGCAACATTCCATGGGTTTTATTTAAATTTCAATATAATGCCATTTTTGTTTGATGATATAGGAACAGGATGTAGAGTAAAAGGTTCTTCATATTCGTTATACATAAACGGCGCAATTGCTGGTGGAATTGTTAGAAACAGTATATTATTGAGGACAAATCCCATAACTTCTGCTGCATTATATACTGTGCAGATGAATCTAGTGTTAAATGTTTTGGTTGAGAATTGTATAATTGGAAATGCGGTATATGAAGGATACAGTGCATTTTATGTTACCTATGGATATTATGTAACGGTTAGAAATGTTGATTTTGTATTTACGAATCTGTCTTTTTCTGGCGCAATATGTAAATATATTAATATATTAAATGTAGATTTTACATCTGCATTTTTGGGAATAAAAAATAATACAACACTGTGGTATGGTTCATATTTTGGTATTGGAAGCGACTTTTTGGTTGATGGAATAACCGTTGGAATGAGGGGGCAAATTGCTAATGTTACCCCACATTATTTGTGCGGAGCAGCGGCTGGCATCAAGAATATGGTTATTAGAAATGTTGGAACATATGATGCACCAATTGTAAACAACCAAAAATTTGGTATGCATTCAATGTTATATTTTTATAGCGGAGATGTTGAAAACTTTTTAGTTCAGCGTTGTTATGCGCAAACCGTACTTGCGGGACAGCCGGTATTTAATAATTATCAACAGTTCAATGTAACATTTGAAAACTTGGGGTATTTAACGAACAGAATAGCAATTGGATTATATGATGTAAATCAAAGATGTAAGGGTGTTTTGGGAACAAGCGGAACATTTTATGGGTATAGTTTTGATACAAATTTTGCAGATGTTTTTAACAGCGATACTGCTGGCGAAGTATATTTTTTGTCAAATACAATAAAAGACAGTACTTTGGTAACATTAACTGGTAATACGTATAATTCAGGTGCGGGTCAATTCGTTATGAAAACAGCGGGAGATTCTGTTACGTTTGAAATGGACTACTTGGCGTTAGGGCATACAAGTTTTGTTCCGTTGGTAACTTTGGCTCCTGCGGTTATAACGGGCGCATCTTTACAGAGTGGTAAAATAGAGTACCAAATTAATACCGGTTCTTCATGGAGTGAATGGAGGAATCTTTACGTTTCAGTGCTTTTGTGTTCAGGGTCTATTAACACCAGACAGATCGCTGTTTCGTCAAGTGCAAACATCAAGGTTGGAGACTGGGTTTATAGTAATAGCGGTGTAGGCAATGCTTACGGAATGTCGGTTGGCACTTATGTTGAATCAATTGATTCCCCAACACAAATAACTGTTGATCGTGTATTGACAGCCAATTTTGCAGCAACGCTTAATTTCTTCCATTTGCCAACAGAGACAATTTCGCCAAGTGTTGGATTCAAGTTGAAGGTTCGTGCAACCGCGCTTATAAATAGTGCAGATTATAATATTGCAAAGATTGCTATTAATACGTCTTCTACGCTTGCAGCGCAAAGGGCAAATCTGTATCCGCTTCGCAATCCTGCTGACCTATATATTGACTTTTATGTAGATGTGCCTGTTGCTCCAGAAACTACGTCTTATCCGCATATAGTTCCGTGTGTGCTTTATTCAAATATTGATGGAACATACGCAATGACCAGTAGCAATCCTGCCAATATGACACTGCCCGCAACAGTTGTAGTGGTTGATGGCAAAGGTGCGTTTAATGCGACATTTAGCGGAGAGGCCACAGAGACAATTACAGCGGCTTATTCGTATTCACAGGCGCAAGCATCGTTACAAAGTCAATACACAATACGTAGAGGTAGTATTAAGCCGGTGCAGGTTATTAAAAGCAAAATGTTGACCGGCTCTCCAGATACTGCTGGATTTAACATCACAACCAATAAAACTGGCACTGTTCAATTGGGGATTGCGCCCGCATTGGTTGACTTACCGGCAAGCGTAGTGATCGACTCAGGTTTGTCGGCATTTGTGCAAGGTGATATATTGGGTGCCGGTACAGCGGTTTTAACAATTACTTTAGATGGTGTATTATTGGATACTATTAATGTGACTATTGAGGCAATTCCGACGCAAATGAAGTCGGGTCCACCGCAAACATATCAGGTATTTCTATCATGACCCTAAAATTGTCAAATAAAACTCTTAATATAAGAAAAGACGCACTTGTTGATGATTTAGGAGTGTTTACAGATCAGCCGGGTACAATTACGTTTACGGTTACGAAGGACGGGGTTCCAACAACAGATTTAATAATTAACAGTTTAACGGCACCGGGATCACCCAAAATCACAAAATATATAAATGATTATGGATATAGAAGAGGTAGTGGAAGTTATTCATTTCAAGATGTTTGTAAACCGAGTCCGGGATTATTAATGGGTCGAGATGAAGATGCAATTGATAACATCAAATATTTTACAATTGCGTTTAGGGCGCAAGTATTTACTGTAACTGTAAACTGGACCTATCAGCCATTTTTATGTGCTTTATTTTGGGATGTAACTCAAGCAAATTTTACAATTGATTCTCAGGACACGATTATTCCTACAGTTTATTTAAAATATAGAAGCGTACAGGGAAATTCGTGTATACCAATTCAACAGGCTTTTACTGGCTTTAACGTGTGGAATAATTTAGTGTTTACTGTAATTTACAACAAAAACACTATGTCTGGAACGGCGTCATTTTATCGAAATGGATTGTTTGTTTCGTCTACCGCTTTAACCAATGTTCAGGAGCCGGGTTATAGAAATTTGCCAGTAGAGGCACAACAGTCATTGCTTTTTCATGGTATTATGGGAAGAACTTTGTTAAGTGATTTGTACATTGCAACTGATAACTGTTGGACGCTACAAGATGCTTTGGATTTTAATAACCAAGTCGTTTTAGATTCAGCAAAATATAAATATCACTGGCCACTATTAAATTATACTAATAAATTACAATATAACGCTTATGAGGAGAAAGGTAATGGACCGCCAATACAAATCCATGCTTTAGATGAATTTTTGGAACACTATTCTCCATATGGTAGTGGCGCGCTTCCCGCAGCAAACCAAGAACAATTCAATCAACTTTTTACTGTTCTAACTCCCGGAGTATATACGATAACAGCGGTTAATAGACTTCTACAGGTTCCAGATACGGCTCCGCTTGCCGAACAAACAGAAACCGCAACTGCGACAATAATAGTTAATTTGATTCCGCCCGTTGTGAAAGTCGGTCCTATTCAAACCGTGGTGGGCAGACTCATGGACAGTCCTAAAGCGTATTGTCATATTTCGGCAGATCGCGAAGGAACAGTGGATATTACATGTGATCGCACCATTATTGATTTTCCACTTTCTGCGGTTATAGGGCCAAGTTTAGAAACAACAATTGAAGGCGATATCTTGATGAGTGGCGATTGTGATGTAACGGCGGCAATGATATAAAATGGCTAATATTCATGTTGTATTAATACCACAAGATCAAGGCGCGATATATAATCCATACGCCAAAATAAACATTGTATCTGATAGGGCGGGTACAGTTGCGATTACGGTGAATCCTGTAGGTGCGATTGAATTTCCGGCCACTGCTGAACTAACTGCGCCAACATATGAAACAGTTATTGAAGGTTTAATCAAACAGGCTGGATTAATTGAAGTCACCACCACAATGGATGGGATTAGCGACACTACCCAAATCGAGGTAATTGCGCTAGTTGAAGTTGTAACACTGGGTTCTGATTTAGATATAGCGTCGGCCACATTCCCCAAAAATGTCACAATAAATGTATGGAGCAACAAGCCGGGTACTATAGACCTAGTGTCCAACAGTGCAAATATTGTGCTTGGTGCGGATCAGGTGACCATTGTAGACGTTCCTGTACCTGTGGTGGTAACATTACTGGCTCCATTGACGGGTGGGCTTATAACGGGTTCTAGAGGGCTTGTCACCGCTAGTATTGGTGTATCAGTTTCGTTAAATATACCAATATTGAAGATAGGCCCGGACCAAACAGTGTTGAGGGGCGATTCAGATGTAAATATCTTATTAATGGTTGTTTGTGACATTGTTGGTACGGTTAATTTAACAAGTTCTGACCCGCTATTAGAAGTCCCGGCAACAGTGGTAATTGATTCAAGTTATTATGCCGAGGTTGTGGCGGTTGGTAAAGGTGGCTGTATAGGCGTGGTATCTGCTGCTATGGGCGCGCTATCCGATAGTTGCGACATTACAGTGTCTCAGTCTGCCGACGCATCACCAGTTCCCACAAAGGGTACATCGCATAATGAAATAGCGGCAACAGATAACAGAAACATAAATAGGCTAACGCTGCCAAAACTAGAGGACATTGACTGGTCTGTTGATAACTGGGTACGCGGCATGGATATATTTGTGGAGCAGTCGCCCGAAGTAGGTGGTTTTAAGCAAGTGCCGGTGGTTTGGATAGGTGCCGAGCGGTCATTCCAGAGTAAAGTATATAAGGATTTAAGAGATGTAAGTGGTTCGCTGAATCCGCCATTTATCACTATATCACGCACTTCATTGTCTAAGGATTTGGACAACAAGGGCCAGCACTGGTCCAATGTACCTGCGATTCGCGACTATATGGGCGGTGTGTTCCCCGTCAAAACTGAAATCAGGCATGACAAAACGGCTCAATTTATGAACAATGCGGCAAAGCGCAGAACAGGAAAATCAAGTTACAAATTTGATGATATACCAACAGAAACAAAGCCGGTATATGAAATTACTTATGTGCCAATTCCTGTGTATATTACTGTAGAATATAAGATTTATATATGGACCGCGTACAGGACACAAATGAATACGGTTGAACACAAGTTCTTGACATACGTACCATCAGGAAATATCAATCGATTTGTGTTGAATCATGATGGTCATTATTTTGAGGGATTTTTACAAGAGGAAGTGCCGGAAGAGGGCAATTTAGAGTCTCTTAATAAAGAAGAGCGTAAATTACAAGCCACGTTTACATTGAGTGTGCTGGGTCATATTGCGGGGGATGAAAAGAATATGAATAGCCCTGTCGCGCCACGCAGAGAAACTGCGGCAGAAACCATTCTCGATGTGGAATTTGGCGAATAATCTATAATTAGGCTGTGATGAGCACTGATACTGGGCGAAATATAAATAGATTAAGTTTACCAACATTAGAGGATATTGATTGGTCAGTATTTGATTGGGTGGACAAGTTAGACATATTTGTTGAGAATTCACCAGAGTTAGGTGGCTTCCGCAAAGTACCCGTGGTGTGGATTGGTGCTGAGCGTGCATTCCAGAGTAAAGTGTATAAGGACTTCCGAGACATTAGTGGCTCATTAATGCCGCCATATATCACGATATCCAGGACAAGTATCGAAAAGAATCCCGATAAAAAAGGCCAACATTGGGCAAACATACCCGCCATTTATGACTTTATGCAGGGCGTGCTACCCATCAGAACAGAGATCAGACACGATAAAACGGCGCAGTTTATGAACAACAATGCGAAAAAGAAAACCGGCAAAATAAATTACAAATTTGATTATGAACAAGAAACTAAGCCGGTATATGAGGTGAGTTATGTCCCAATTCCGGTCTATGTGTCAGCACAGTATAAGATCTATATTTGGACCACATATAGGACTCAGTTAAATACAATTGAGCAGAAGTTCCTGACTTACGTACCGGCGGGAAATATCAATAGGTTTGTGTTGGGTCATAATGGACACTTCTTTGAAGGGTTCTTTGACTCGCCAATCACCGAAGAGGGCAATTTAGAGAGTTTAGAGAAGGACGAGCGTCAGTTAAAGGCCACATTTACATTAGATATATTGGGTCATATAGTTGGCGAAGAGTTAAATATGAATAGTCCCAAAGTGTCAAAGCGCGAAACAGCAGCAGAGACGATTCTCGACATAGAGTTTGAAGAATAGTAAAAAATCTGAAAAAAATAGGCGACAAAAAAAATATCGCGAAAACTTCCTAATTGGGCTATTTCTTTGCAGAAATATCCAGTTTCTCAGCCTCTTTTTTGCCATGTTGGCCTTTCGGCCCACGTAGCAAGTANNTCCTTGAGTCAAAATATTACACGCAGCATTTACATCTCGGTCGTGAGTGGTTCCGCATTCGCGGCACGTCCACGATCTATCTTTTAATGTTAGATTTTGGTTTAGCCAAGTACATTTTGAACACATCTTGCTACTTGGAAACCACCTATCAATTTTTATAATTGTTTTATCATTCCAATTGGCTTTGTACTCTAACATCGAGAAGAATTCGCCAATGGCGCAATCGCTCAACGCTTGAGCAAGCTTATGGTTCTTCATCATGTTAATTACTGCGAGGGTTTCCACACAAATTACATCGTGGTTTTTGATGATATCGGTGGTCACTTTATGAAGATGGTCTTTTCTCACGTTAACGATTTTTTCGTGAACCAATGCTAATTGTTTGATAGCCTTTTTACGACTACTCGATCCTTTAACCTTTTTACTAACCTGTCTCTGTTTAAACTTTAATTTCTTTAATCGTAATTTCAGCGATCTAACATTCTTGTACTTTTTACCATTGCTTAGAATCGCTAAATCTTTTATACCAACATCTACACCAACACTTGAGCCTGTTGGTTCATATTGTGCGTATTCTTGTTCACATGTTAAACTTGCAAAATATTTACCTGTTGGTGTTTTGGAAACAGTACATTGTATAATTTGACCAATGATTTTTTTGGAGATATTTAGTTTTATACCTTCTCTAAATTTTCCAATAAACAGTTTATCATTTTTTACAACAAATCCTTGTGGAACTGAATAGGATTGTTTGCTTGATTTTTTCTTAAACGTTGGGAATTTTGATGTTTTGTGAAAAAATCTATTGAAAGCGACATCTAGGTGTTTCAATGCCCATTGTAGCGACTGCGCATAAACATCATTTAACCATTTAAGTTCTTCCTGTTTTTTAAGCTCTGTCAATTTATAAGAACATTGAAAGAAATTTAGTGTCTTTTTATTTAATAAATATTCTTCTTTTCTTAGGTTTAGAAAATAATTATAGATGAATCTACATGAACCAAAGTGTTTATTTAATAATACACTTTGTACTTTTGTTGGGTACAATCTAAATTTGTATGAGCGTAGGATTTTCTTCATCTTACTATTAATTATTAAAAAAGTAAGATAATTTTTCTCTCAGAAATAAAAAATAAAAAAAAAACAAACATTTTGTGCTAATTATGGGTGGCGACTAGTTAGTTGTTCTTCATTTTGGGAGTTTATAAATGTCTGACTTTAAGCGTTTTCGTTTTGGTAGCCCCGGTTCAAAGATCAGTGAAATTGATAATACTTATCTTGAAAATACGGCTGGCGATATTGGGCCACTGATCATTGGGCGTGCCAAGAAAGGGCCATTTTACCCTGTTACCTTGTCCTCACAGAAGGATTTAGTGGATATGTTTGGCATCCCAGAGCCGGGTATTCGGGGCGCTGGCGATGTGTGGCGTAACGGCGATGTACTCGCTCCTATGTATGGTCTATATGCGGCCCATGCTTACTTGGCTAATCATGATACCGTCACGTTTTTGAGACTGGCTGGTGAAGAACATCCTAGCCGTGAAGCAGGCATGGGCGAGGCTGGTTGGGCTACCGACATTATCGAATATGATGATACTCCGGGTTCTGAGGAAGATGGCGGGGCATATGGTCTTTTCGTTATGGGTTTGACCCCAGTTGTTGATCCGAGTTCTGTGATTACCGTGTTGAGTGATCCAGGTAATTTGAATGATGCTACATTTAGTGGTGAGTATTCTGGCAGTGGGATTGGAAATTTAAATATTACATTAGAGGTTTTGGCCGGTTTGGCGGTTAGCCCAAATACATATACCATTACTATTAATGGGGTGCTTGGTGTTACTCAGAACATGTCTACTTCTCCGGTTGAAATTATGGACGGATTAGAGGGCACCGGGTTATTTGTTACATGGGACGCAATTACGGGTCACACTGTTGGTGATCAATTTGCACTAAATTCAGAGTCCGCACCACTTGTTCACGCGGCTACGTTTTATGTTAATGATGGGGCGCTTAGTTTAGATGGCGAGGATTTGGCGGCTGCGGCTGAGGTCGGATGCGCTGCTTTTATTAAAAGTACTGGCAATAATTTTGAGTTCAATTTAAGAGTACACCCAGAAGCCAGCGACATCACAACTTATAAAAAGTTTAAGTTTAATTTCGATGATCGCAGCACATATTATATTCGTAAGGTTTTTAATACAAACCCGACCCTAACGAATAATGTGATTACCGCCACAAATTCGCGTGTTAATTATTGGCTTGGCGAATCGTTCCGTAGTGCGCTATTTAGCCAGCTTCCCGCATCTGTTGGTGGTTATGCGGGTTGTTTGTTGAAGATTCAGAACGCAACTACAAACGCGGCAGACCATAAGTTTGGTATGCAAGTCGCGAAAACTGGCTGGGTGTTTGGTCAGGATTTGAGTTCTGATGGTGCTGGCTCTTATAGCGGAACTCCCGGTGCTTTGGTTAGCACTCCGGGCACTTATGATGCTGATACTATGTCAAAATTGTTCCGGTTCCATGCGTTAAATGATGGTTCTTGGCTACAGGGTAATATTAAGGTTTCTATTGACAAGATTCGTTACAGCAATACCCGTAATACTGATTATGGCATGTTTGATGTTGTGGTTCGCAGTGCATCAGATACGGATAAGAATCCTATTGTTTTAGAAACATTCGTTAATTGTAATCTTGATCCATCTTCTCCGAACTTCATTTCTAAGAAGATTGGTGATATGAAGGTTGTGTGGAGCGAGACTGAAGAGCGTTATAAGGTTTATGGAAATAATGCAAATAATTCTAAGTATTTGCGCGTTGAGACATCTGCGGATGTTGAGAATGGTTCTATTGAGCCTTCTTTGTTGCCATGGGGGTTTTATGGTGAAACGGTACATGATGATTTAAATATTTCCAACATTCTTGGCTCATTAATTGTTTTTGGGACCACAAACTGGGTACGTGGAAGTTTGGTTGGCACGACAGAAGATATTGCATATGGTGTTTCTGCTGCGCTTCATCATATAGACACCGCTGGCGTGGATGTTCTGGCTACGATTAAAGAAGCGACTTTACGGCTTCGCGAGACGTTTACGGAAGAAGATGTGTCAAAGGCTGCTAATGTGTTCTGGGGTATTCGTACAACGGCTCACGATGTGAACAAGTATGACTCTGACTTCTCTGATTATGTGCGCTGCAATTCAGCGATGCATATTGGTAAGACTGGTGATGACACTGGTTATAAGTATGCTTACAAGTTTACTCTCGATGATATTTGCTATGAGGAAGTGTCTGCTACGCCTTACGACTATTCGCTGACGACTCGCGCACTTTACATGGATGGAGCCTACAAGGCTGGTCGCTCTATTTCGGCTGGCTACAAATTGTTAACTACTGGTTTGCTTGATACCACGGTTGAAAAAGATTACAAGAACCTGATTGATCTTAATTATGCGCGTTTTACGATGGCTTTTAGTGGTGGCTATGACGGCTTTAATATTCGTGAAAAGGACTATTTTCGTAACACGCTGATGTCTGGTATTACATCTGTTGAGCAGGATCGCGAGAATTATTCACTGTATTCTTTGCTGAAGGCGCTTAATGTGGCTTCAAATAAAGAGCGTATGGAATTTGACACAATTGCTATTCCGGGTATTACAAATGCAGTTGTGAATCGCCGAATCCTTGATGTGGCCAAGGATCGTAAGGATTGTATCGCGGTTATTGATGTCGAGGGCCAGTATTTACCGGCTCACGAGAATTATGAGAGCGAAGAGGATCGTGTTGGTTCGTTAGGCGAGTACATGTTGGCCAAGCAAGATTTTGATACAGATCGCAATGACTCTTA
The DNA here is from genome assembly GCA_002422845.1 of Candidatus Paracaedibacteraceae bacterium UBA6184. Taxonomy (GTDB): domain Bacteria; phylum Pseudomonadota; class Alphaproteobacteria; order UBA6184; family UBA6184; genus Bodonicaedibacter. The sequence goes on along the minus strand of DITM01000084.1, from coordinate 43,521 downwards.
TGGTTGTACATATTTCAACTGGGTCAAGATTAACGATCCGAACAACCGCACCGTTAAGTTGATGGTGCCGCCCAGTGTGCCCGCCCTTGGTGTGATGGCATTTTCGCGTAAGGTTGGCGATGTGTGGGATGCTCCCGCTGGCTATAATCGTGCCAATTTGACCATGGGTCATTGTGGTTTAACCGTTGTTGATACGCTGTTTGAATTGACGGAAGAAGAGCGCGACACGTTGTATGAGAATCAGGTCAATCCGATTGTGCGTTTGGGTAAGGAAGTTGTGGTTATGGGTCAGAAGACCTTGCAGACCGTTCCTTCTTATTTGGATCGTATCAATATTCGGTTGCTCGTGAATCATATTAAGCGTTATGTTAAATACAAGCAGGATCGCGTTCTGTTTGATGACATTGTGTATACTGTGTGGCAGAAATTCATCAATGAGGTTGATCCGTTCCTGCGCGCGATTCAGGTGAGTGGTGGGTTGGCTAAGTACGAAATTATTTTTGATGTGACGACTACAACACCAGATATGATTGACAGAAATGAAATGTATGCAAAAATTAAGATTTGGCCCACAACCGTTGGTGAATATTTCGGCGTGGATCTAATTATTAACAAGAGTGGTGTGTTGTTCCTTGACGAGTAATTAATGAGAGTGTAGGCCTCCTCTAAATGGGGAGGCAAACACATATAGGAGTTTCNNTATATGCCTTCAGTTAAAAATTTCTGGTCTTCTCCCGAAGCGATGGATCCAAAGAGAAATCACCGCTTTATTTTATTAGCAAATAGTATTCCCGTTTATACTCTCAAAAAGGTCGCCAAGCCTTCTTGGAGCGCGGAGCCTGTGTCTCATTTGTATATGGGTCATGAGTACAAGTATCCCGGTCTTGTTAAGTGGGAAACTGTTAGCATGACTCTGGTTAACATTATCGATCCTGATATGGCGGCGACGGTAATGAATATTATCAAAAATGCAGGTTATCATCCGCTGGCTGATGTTAATGATTTTGCAAGTTTGAGTAAGCGCCGTTCACAGCAAGCACTTGGACAGACCCAGATTATGACTATTGGTGAAGATGGCAAGCCTGTTGAGATTTGGTCGCTACAGAACGCTTGGGTGTCCAAGGTGTCATTTAGTGAGGGCGACTATTCCAATGCCGACATGCAGGAAATCGAGATTGAGATTACATTTGACTGGGCCGAATTGACCATTGGTTCAGGTCAGACTATTTATGGTACAGGTGCCACCGATAATGCAGGGTTCCAAGGCGGGCTAACGCCAAATGAAAATAATAGTTTCTTGAAAGTTCCCTAAGTTGAATACTCCCCAAAGTTTTAAAAAGTAAAGAAAGGTGTGATTATGGATCAAATTCTAAATACTACTGATTATTGCGACCTTCCGTCTCGTGGCGAATTGTACGCTGAGACAAATCCATTTTACAAAAAGGACCGGATCCCGTTTCATGATATGACTGCGCGCGAAGAAGATATTATGGCGAATAAAACGCTATTGAAGAATGGTGTCGCATTTGACCGTGTGTTGCAGAGTGTCAGCGAAACTCCAAATGCAGATATTAATGATCTGACGATTTCTGACAAGCAGGCGCTTTTGATGCGAGTTCGTATTAACAGTTATGGCCCAGAGTACAAAATTAGCCTAAAGTGTCCAGAGTGTGGTTTGCGCCAGAATTTGGTGGTTAACCTTCAGGAAAGTCTGGATAATGCGCTCAAATTTGTCAAGCCAATTGACGAAACATTAGTGTTTTATAAGGATTGTGAATTGGCTCGTATTAGTCATGACGTGTTTTCGTTTGTGACGCGACACAATAAGCACAAGATTGTTTTCCGTGTGGGTCATGGTGCCGACGAGCATACAATGTTCAGAATGGAAGAAAAGAAGAATCGCGAGCGTTCCAAGGGTGTTGTGCCAAAGGAAGATATTGATCGTGGTGCTGTGCTTGATACATTTAAGATGTTTATTATATCTATTAATGGTATCGAGGAAAAGGGCAAGTTGGCGCAAATGATTGAGGGACTACATACGCGCGACACATATCACATTCGTGAGGTGTTTCGCGAGGTATCGTGTCAGTTTAAGATGATGACCACATTTACGTGTCTAAATGAAGAAAATTGTGGGTACGAGCATGAAGTTGAGGTGCCGCTAAATGCGAACTTCTTTCGGCCCGATTTTGAGTGATTTGTATGTAATGTCTGATATGTGCTTTGGGATGGAGAATTTGTTTACCATGCCCGAAAACTATCAGCGTTATTTAGCGGATATTTTATTTTATATGAAATATCATGGTCACTATACATTTGATGAAGTGTTGAACATGCCGGTGTTTTATCGGGACAGACAGATTGAAATGTTGACTAAACAGTTAGAGAAGGAGTCTGGTAGCAAGCCAGCAGAAGGCACAGACGCCGATTTGAATGCACAACAGTTGAAGGCATTGCGCGAAAAGCAGTTATTTGGCGACATGGTTGCGTTGGCGAACCAAAAGGAAGGTAACGTGCCACCTAATAGTCCGCTAGCCCCACAGAGGATGCCAGACCCCGCGTTAAAGGGACAGTCTAAAAAGACCAGTAAGTTAAAGTCTCCGTTTTAGTTTCTCAATAATTTAAAAAAAACCATAATTAAGGGTGGAGACAAAATGGCTGACAATATAGACATCACTGCATCAATGGGAGAAAGAACCCTTAAATTAAAAGAGTTAGATCAGATGCTTGCAAATGCCAGCGAGGTCTTAAAACAACTAACTCAATATTATAGTGGATCTTCTTCATTTTTGGCAGAAGAATCTATCCTTTATACAGAGCGAACAAAGACCCTCCAAAAAGAGTTGGCAATGTTGCAGGAGTATGGCCGAAGTACATATTTGAAAGAAATAGAAATTAAAGAGAAAGACATAGCGAAGAAGGCGGCGGATGCATTAAATGCGAAGTTATTACAAAACATGGATGCGATTAAAGTATTAAACAGTGTTTCAGGTCCACTAAGTTTAGAGGGTAAAAATTATGTAGAGGCTTACGACGAGATCCTAAAAGATTCAGGGCAAACAGTTGAGGATATGATCACGAAAATAAAAGACGCAGGGTTGGACGCTGGAGAGGCGAGAAAATTATTAGAAAAAAATTCAAAGGAGGCAACGGCAAAGTTTGGCGTTTTATTTGTGGCTGCACTAAAGAAAGAGGCACAGGCTGAAGGTGCAGGTCAGGACTTAGAAACATTTGCAAAGTCTAAAAAATATCTAGAAGACACTGTATCATTATCTAAACAATTAGCGACAAATATGCTTGGTGTTGCTGATTATTCAAATAGTTTGGCAATGAATTTGTTAAAGGTTCCAAACGCAGTTGGCGCAATGGTTAAAGGGTTTAAGGAAATGTTAAATCCGTTAAACCTTGGCCTTAATTTGGTGATGAAAATTGCGTCTGTTACAAAAGACATGATATTTAGTTTTGACAAAATGTTTGCCATGTATTCTAAAGACGGTGGGTTGATTGAGATGGATCGAGACATGTTAATGACTGCCGGTATGGCGCTGCAAAAAGAGGGCATATCTGAGGAGGTTGCGGGTAGGGTTGGGGCATCTTTGCACTCTATGTTTGCTGATTTCTCTATGTTGAATGAGTCGGCGCGATTAGAACTAACAAAAACAGGTGCGCGACTAGAAACAGTTGGGCTGTCGGCGTCAGTATATGCGGGTATGTTGAACAAGCTAACAAATACGCTTGGTAAGTCTGCCATGGAATCAAATGCAATAATATTGGACTTAGAGCAATCGAGTCGAGAATTAGGTATTTCTGCAAAACAGATGGGTGAACAATTTAACACTGCTTTTGACAAATTGTCAATGTATGGGCTAAAGGGTATAAACGTGTTAAAAGGTTTACAGCGCGAAGCCAAAAAGACTGGTATCGAGATGAGTACCTTAATTGCGCTTGAAGAAAAATTTACGACATTTGATAACACTGCTGAATTTGCCGGAAAAATGGCCGCAATTGCCGGTAAAACTGTTATTGACCCAGTTAAGTTAATGATGGCTACTGGCGATGAAAAAATAGCGATGGTAAGGCAGGCGCTTCAAGCCGCTAATATTAAAGATCCGCGTGGTATTATGTTTATGGCAAAAGGTCTTGGTCTTAGCAACTCAGAGGTACAAGCACTGGCAGATCAGACAAACGATAAACAAGATCCAAAAAAGAGTGCAACAAGTTTTCAAAATGTGGTTCAGATGTCAATCACGCTGGCCGAGAAATTTAAAAACGCACTAAAATCTTTGGCAGTTGCGGTTGGGCCGCTTTTAACGGTGTTGGGATGGCTGGTTAGTGTTGTACAAGCTATATTGGGCGTGTGGGATGGGTGGCTTGTTAAGGGGCCGTTAATAGTTGGTATTATTATAATGCTAGCACGTAATTTTATACTTTTGGGTAAATCAATTTTGTTCGCTATTGGAAATTTATTTTTTAGCGGAATTGGTAACGCAATAAAAGGATTAGTTCGATATGCTTTTGGAATGAAAACTTTAGCTGCCGCTAGTGCTACTGCTGTGGCTCCGGTTGCTGCGGTTAATACTGAAATGACGGCTACTGGTCCTGCTCTTGCATCTGCTGGCACCGGGTTGGCTACATTTTCATCAATTATGACTTCTTTGTCTGCTGGTGCGGCTGGTATGTTGGCCTTTGGCGCTATGTTGTTGTTAATTGCTGCTGGTATATGGGTACTTGCTCAAGCAATGAAGGGTTTCGCCCAGGCCGCAGGTATGGCAACCATTGAGATGTGGTTAACTTTAGCCGCCGGTATTGCCCTTTTAAGTGTGGCATTTTTTGTATTTATAACAGTTATGTCTTCTGCGTTGCCGCTTGTAGGTTTAGCAATACCTGCATTTATTATGTTAACTATATTACTTGTTATGTTGGCAGCAACACTGCCTGGAGTCGCAGAAAAAATAACTCCATTTGCGGCCGGTTTAATAGAGCTTGGTGATGCATTTGTAAGTTTCGCAAGTAGCATGATTTCTGCTGGTGGTTCAATATTGTGGTCACCGTTTAGATTTGTGGCTGGGTTAACCGCTTTTCAATCTGCGATACGTGGTCTATCTAGCGCATTCTCCGAAGCAAATCTTGACACAATGAATGCATTTAACTCTGTTATATCGTCCCTAATGAGGTTGTCGCAGAGGGCGTCTGCATTTACAGTGGTTGCCAACGGAATCAGACAAATTTCTAGTGCTTTATCTGAGTTAAATTCGTTAGAGGCTCTTGGGTTAACGGCAAAATTATATGCACTGCAACAGTTTTCTATGCAGACAGGTCAAGGAATTACTCAAACCGTAAACGCTGTGGCAGGTTTAGATGATACGAAGTTGGCCAACTTTGAAAAATTAGTTACGGTGTCAGAGAAACTGGTTAATGTTACCAAGGATAGCGAAGTTGATAAGTTAGCAAGTTTAATTAATAACACTAAAGAAGTAATTAATAACAATGTTAAATCTGGTGGTGGCGTCGGTGGCGAAATGACTGTAAAAGTGATGATTGACGAGCGCGAAATTGGTCGCGTTGCCGTTAAGTATGCTAGAGAGGAACTGCTTGGCGGTTCTTTAATGAAATAAATGGTGTTAAATTATGGATCCGAAATCAATAGATTCTAGAACTTATAGAGAACCAAACAAAAGAATGGACGATGTTCTGTGGAACTTGCAAGAAGTTTTCTGGAACGGTGGTGTTTACAAATTTTGTATGGTAATTGAAATTCGTAGTATGTCTGTTTCTCGTTCGTGGAAGTTTCCAGCGTTTGTCAAAACATTTACAGACAAATATGATTCCAAGTGGAACGCAGAAGATGTGTTTGGGCGTATTGATCCAATCTATACTTATAAAAATACGTATAGACATATAGACTTACAAATTACAGTTCCGGCAATGGATATGGCAGAAGCATTTCATAATTGGGTGAAAATTAATGAGTTAACTCAGGCTCTTTATCCGGGATATAAAACAATTAATAATGAACAAATTATATCTACGCCACCCATTTTTGGTATGAAGTTTCATAATTTGGTTAAAGAAGCAAATACTGGAAGTCATTTAGAGGATTTTGTTTATGGCGTATTTGAGTCGGGTTTGGCGATTGAACCAAACGTAGATGAAGGGTTTTTGTATGCCAGTAACGTATATAGGGTTGATTGGAATAGCAAAGATAAAGCGACCCAAAATAGGGCACTGTCTGAGAATTATGGTGGCGGAAAAGAAGGTTCCGGACTATTGATTCTACCAAAATCGTATACACTAAGTCTACCGTTTTCTGTTATTCACTCATATTTTCGTGGAAATCGAGAAAATGAGTTAAGTTCAATGGGTGGCCCAATGGTTTCGGCAAAAGAACAAGAGGTAAAGGAGTTTTTGGAGCCTGGAGAGTTGACGCGCACTCAACAAGATGTTAATGCGTCCAATGCCCAAAGAGAGAAACTAACTAAAATTGAGGAAGCCAAAAAGTCCGCAATTCTAGGGAAAAAATAATTATGAGATTCAGAAAAACTGGAACTGCCAAAAGTTTAAAAAATGACGCAACTATTACTCACTACCGGTTTCCAAAATTCCCAAACGAAACTAATATTTTGAATAATACAACAGTTGATGAATATGTTTGGTGTGCGGGTGATCGGTATAGTTCAATAGCATTTAAGTATTATGGTGATGTTCGTTTTTGGTGGGTAATAGCGTGGTTTAATAAAAAGCCAATGGATTTTATGATGCAGCCGGGTGATGTTGTTGTGATACCGCGAAATATTGACTATATAGTCGGTGAGTTTTAACCATGGCAGACACTCCAGCAGATCCAACCGCCGCAAAAAAAAATATAGAAAATAGAATATCACAGCAGGGAACTCTGCTTGCTTTTTGTACAGATGGAATGGACAAAACTTTCTATAACACAGTTAAAAATTATCAAAAACTTATTTTGGTTGATGATAGTCCCGGATTAACAGGATCAACAGTCATACCGTATGACATTAAGAAACAGAGAGATGAAGAAGTTGGTAAAGTGTACTATACCTTAGAAGACTTAAACATTTTTATGAACAGTTTGGACCCAATGGCGCTGTCAATGCTACAACCGTATATAAAATTTATAAAAACATATAAAGGCAAGGAATATGTTCTGAACATTGAAGACGCAAACAGGGCTTCTTTGAGGGCATTTATCAGCGGAAAAGAGTCTGGAATAGGGTCAATTGGGAGTAAGAGAGAGGTTCCCGGTGGGTTTGGTATCGAAAAGTTTGATATGGAGTATTTGGTAAATAAAGAATCTGGGTATTTGTTTGATTTGTATAAAATACATTTAGAGATGTTTTTCGGTTCTATGGAAGATATAAGGGCAAACCTAAGCGCCTCAAATGATGTATATAGTCCATTAGATGTCTTGATTGCATTTCCAAGCGAAGTCGGAAAGTTTCAAATGTCACCCGGTCAGGTATCAGAACAAGAGGTATCAAATGCATATAAAGTTACTATTGAAGTTGGGTATAATATAGACAGTTTTTCGTCTGATGGGTCGGTTGGGCAAATAAGAGATGCATGGTACAACATATTAAAAAGGAATAATGGTATTGGATTTGACAAATTTGCAGACCTCATGAAAAAAATGCGCTTTCGTATTGAGGCACAAATTTACAAATGGAGTCCACAAGTAACAGAAAATGGAAATATAAAATTTCAGTTTGATTTTTTTGGATATGATCGTGGTATTGGGAGTCACCCCGCATCAAATATATTAATGGATAATAAACTTCTCGATGATTTTGCCAAATTAGAAAAAACAGAAAGTGAAAAAGTTAAAGACGGAATGAGCAAAAAAGAAAAAGCGGACACAGAAAAGAAATCAGGAGAAACTATTAAGTCTGCACAAAGTAACCTAAAAGGAATAGCGTTACGATTTCCAAGAACCATTTCAACTGTGATGGATAACAATTGGAGTTTTGTTATTGATGGCGTTGGTTTTGGCGCGGCCGAATCTGGTGGACTTTTAGATGGGTTGGATGCTATTAATGATTTGTTGAGATTTACCGCAAAAACAGAGCATTTTCGCGCGCCCTTGGTAGAGTCTTTGGTTTTGTATGATTACAAATCAATCATGAAAGATGGCGGTAATAGTAGTACTTTGATAGTTAATACGGAGGGAAAGGTTCCAAGCAAGGTAATACCTGGGAGGATGGTAAAAGGCGGATTAAAAGACAAAATTAGAATTCCGTATTTTTATTTGGGTGATTTGTTAAATTATTTTGCCTCCATGGCCACCACTAATTTGACTGCGTTTTTTCAATTTAAGGATAGTTCAGACAAATCATTTCTTCCACAGGGCTCTTATGTTGAGATTATTACTGGTAATATTGAAATTGTTATTCCTGGGCTATTTGGGGAAAAGAGAAAAAAGGTCATTAATATATCAGCGTTACCAATAGCGTGGGATGTATTTTTAGCATGGTGGTATGATAAAATAAGTTCTAGGCCAAATTTGGTATATAAACTTGAAGAATTTTTACAAGATTTTTTTGGATATTTCTTCAATAGTATGTTGCAAAGTAAAGATGAGTTTCACCTATCTGACATAGAAATTGGGTCGCATGTTATAACGAAAAAATTAAACCCAGAAATTCCAAATAGCGCACAAATAGTGTCATATTACTTATATCAAAATAATTTACAGGACCGCAAACCAATGAGATTTTTTATAGGAAATCGTCGTGGAATGATGAAGAGTTGCAATTTTTCCGTTGAGGACGATCAGCATTTAAATTCTTATATGATGGCAAGTGCTGTTGAAGGATCTGTCCCGGATAACAACCTTCAAATACAGCGTGCTATGTATAACGTGGATATGGAATTGTTTGGTAACGCCATTTTACAGCCGGGTATGTTAATTGAGGTTGTTCCAACAATAGTAGGCGCACCTCTTGGGAGTGTTGGCAGTTTTGCAAGTTTGTACGATTTGGGTATTGGCGGCTTTTATAATGTTGTGAGCACGAAAATAGAACTTGATCAAGGGACATTCAAAACTAGTATTCATGGTAAATATTATGGAAAACCAGCAATGTCGGCAGAAGAACACTTCAAAGATATGGAATCGCATAGACAATTTTACTTCTCAAGGACCGGAACGGGCCAAGATGAAACTATATTCAATGCTCAATTGGACCCACAAAGCGATGCAGCATTATTGGACAAAAAATCTGAGTCTTCTGGTGATTGGGGCGGCGGATTTAATCAGTCAACTTCGCAATAATTTTGAATTTATTTATAATTAATACCACATGGATTTCCTTACTTCTAACTTCAATAATTTGGACGTTACATACAATGGAAGGAAGGTTTATTCTCAGTATGTTGAGCAGTTTATAAAATCCATAAATGTTTTTAATGATATAGATGACAACTTTATAGATACTTGGAACGACCGTAGGTTATATGGTCGTGTTAACGCATGGAATAAGCCCATTTTTCCAAAACAGGAAAAGATTATTTCTAAGGAAGACGGTGAATCCGCTTATTATGGAATGGATTTTGTGTTAGATATGTTTTTTGAGTTTAAGCGTTACTATGAAGCGGTGGCGCAGAAGAACAAGTGGGCGTTTAAAATTGATTCAACAAGTTTAGAAACTTATGTGCATCCGGTCGATCAGTACACTTCATATCTTGCAATAATTCTAAAAGAGTTTAATAATGTTTTAAAAGCCGCTATAGTGGACCCATATTATTTGAGTTTTGACACATATCTAAAAGAGTTGTGTGCGGTTATAGATAGGCAAAGAGAAAAAAGGGTTTTGTTTTCATCATATATTTTATCGTCTGACTATGACGTTACTGGAAGCGGACTTTACATTGATTTGGTTTCGGCTGACTACTTCAGCGATATGAAAAAAGTAGAGGATTTTTTCCAAAAGGCTCACTACAAGTTTTTAGTGGAATCTGCTCGTAGGTTTGGGTTTTTAGTAGACAAAAATATTCCATGGCGCATCGTGGTAGACCTGAATAGTTTTGCTACCTCTTATTTTATTAAAAGGCGCAGAGAGTTTAACATTTTAACCAATAACGAAATAGAACAAGTAGAGTTGGAACAGTTTATGGAGATGTTCTCAACTGAAAATGAACAATACATGTTTAAGAACGGTAAAGAGTTACTGATAGATATATTTGCTGATTATTTTGGTGTCGCGTATTGGGAGGGCAGTGGGGAAGTTTCTCTGTTTGTGGAGGCGGCGAGAGAGTCTTTTATAAATTTTAAGGGAAACAAGAATTTGGGCTGCATTAATACATATGACCATTTTATGTTGATGAATTTTTATATGCGCGTGTTTCAGAGGGAAATCGGTCTGTTCAACATTTTTACGAAAATGTAGTTGACAAGCGGGCCGAACGGCCTATATTATCGGTGGAGGCTGCTACACAACCGTGGCAGGTGAATAAATGAAAACTGGATTTGAAGATTTTGAGTACGAGAAAAACAGCAGGGCGAAAAACTTTAACAAGCGTGACAAAACAAAGTACAAGAAACGTCATATTGGAGACGGGCAGAAGTTGCGCGAAGAGATTGAGGTCGAAGAAGACCCGATTCTAGAATATTACCAAATGATGAATAGTTAAAAATTTGAATTATTTTCACTTCTTGTCTGAAAATCCGTTACTTACGGTGTTTCCGTCAAAAGACCTAATTGTCGATGGGAAGCAGTGTATTCCGGGTGGCCGCACCTTCTTCTTTGATTTAGAGAGTTATGAAGGTTGTGATATACGTAGTTTTGGTGAGATTTACGCGGGTAGCGACAATGTAAAAGAAGTGATCAAAAGTTTTGGTGATGATTTTATATTTGGCGAGTTTAGCGACCGTTTAAAAAGGTTGGAGTCTTTCTTCAAGATCTATAAAGGTATTGACTATAAGACCGTGATTGCCAAGACTCCTGTTAAAGGAGAGATATTAAATTATTATAAGTCATTTAACATATTGCTCGACAAAATATTCCAGCGAAGTTCAAAACAGAACTACAAGTTTATGCGCGAGGAGCGGCGTTTGGTAGAGACAATTGCGCGCAGAAAACTAAACTTAGACCAAGATCTTATTGGTCCGGGTGATGTGGTTCACGACAGAATCATCTACGACATCTACAGAGGCTCTACGGGGCGTTTCATTACAAAGGGTAACAGTTTCCCTATCTTGAACATTGCGAAGGAAAAGAGAGGCATTCTAAGGCCCACCAATCAAGTTTTTGTGATGGTTGACCAGCGGTGCGCAGACTTTAGGGCATTTTTATATACTTTCGCAAAGGATAAGCGCGAATATGAGTTAGTTGAAGATCTGTATGAGGACATTGAGGGCGCTACACGAGCAGAAAAGAAGCAAACTGTGGGCCGTTTGATGTATAGTCACAATAGGGGCGACGGGCTAATAGCGGATTTAGGGGTGCTGAATCAGATATATGGTATGATTTATAAAGAGACGGATGATGCAGTAACTTTGTTATCGCCTAAGTTTAAACGAGAACTAGTGGTCAAAAAGTCAGAGGAAAATATTGACAATTTATTAATTGCGCATTTAATACAGTCTTTGACAAATGATGTAGCGGTTGAAGCCTGTTTTAAGATTGAGTCAATTTTAAAAAACACTGAGTCTTTTATTGCGTTTACAATTCATGATGCCATTATACTAGATATGACAATTGACGATTACCAGAACTATTTTGAAGGTATTAAGAAGACAATAGAGGAGACTCGTTTGGGTCACTACTATTGGAAGTCATATATGGGTTATAATTTTGGAGACATGTATCATGAATCTGATTTCGATTGGGAGCAACACTGAGTTTATCGGCGCGCTAGCCACATATAAAAATTACAAACCTGTATTAATTGCACCAGTTGCTGACTCCTTTATAGAGTTGCCAGTGCTGGGTGGCCATGAAGAGTATGAAAAATGGGCTAGTGATAACTTTGAAACGGTTCTTTCTAAGTTTAAGTCTTTAAACGACAAAGAGGTCACTTTTATCATTTCGCAGAATAACGAATCAGGCGTTATACTTGTGTTGCTGGAAGCGTGTGTCAAACTGGGTATTGTGGTTGATGTAATATTGATCAGGCGAGATTTTGGGGCAAACATACAGCAGAAAATACTTGGTAAGGTTTTGAATGGTGTTTTGTATGAGTTTTTGAATAAAGGTATAGATAAAATTTACTATTTCTCGTTTGATATGATGCGCAAAATTTACAAGGATATTAAACTATCCGACACAAAAGAATTTTACAACAAAATTGCGCTGCTGTGGCACAAGAAAAACGTATTTTTGCATAAACCTAGCTTTTTGGACTTGACAGGCGAGACAAAATGGAGTATAACGCAAGTCAACAAAATCTTGAGTTTGCCGAGACTCATTATCTTGTCTTCTGTACCTGTTCCCGATGAAACATTTCGGGAGATGGGTCTAGAGATTTATAGGATGGTCTATTATATCTCTTATGCAGAAGAGAGGCTGGATGATAAGGTAGAGGAGTATGTGCAGGAGGTTTCGCATGTAGTTAGAGAGTTTAAGATTTATAGTTTAGGTGATGATGTATTGACTGAGTTTTATTTAAAGCACAGTATGAATTTTTAATTAGTGTGTTGGCCCATGAGTGGCCTTTTTGTTAACCCGTAAAAGGAGTTTGTTGTATGGCTGGTATTAATTTTGATAAGTTGCGTCACAAGAAGGAAAACATTAACAACAAGAGTTTTGGTGATCGTGATGAGCGATTCCTGCGACTTGAACCGGAAAGCGAGTATGTGATTCGTTTGCTGCCGCCTGATGGCGATGACCCGTGCGAAGAGTATTTCATGCACTATAACACGGGTATGGCGTTTGTGTGTGAGAAGAAGCAGAATGGTGGCCAGTGTCCGTTGTGTGAGACTGCGATCAAGATTTACAAGGATAAGTCGTCGCCGGAATCTGAGCGTAAGGTTGCCAAGAAGTT
>DITM01000084.1:8700-30495 GCA_002422845.1 Candidatus Paracaedibacteraceae bacterium UBA6184 | reverse complement strand
CCTGACAAGCCGTATATTTGGAGTTATGCCACTGCGATTGAAGACAAGATCATTGGCTTGCTGCTGAATACGGACTATGGCGACATCACAGACATCGAGTCTGGGACGGATCTGGTTATTACCACCTCTGCTCGCGAGAATTCGACGTGGGGTGATGGCGAGACGAATAATTCCTTTAAGGTTGAGGTTACTCCTCGACGCAAGGAAAGTCCGCTTGCCGCGAATCGAGCCGCTGCCGAGAAGATTATTGCGGCATGTCCCAAGGTGCGTGACTGCGTGCTGACACTGACACCCGAAGAGACGAAGAAGCGCTTGGATGAATTCCTGCTGCATCCCAAGGATTACGCCAAGAAGGCTGAGAAGCCCGCTGATGCTGAACAGGCCAAGAAGGAAGAAAAGGAACTGGAAGAGAAGTTCCCGCCCGCCAAGGAGAAGGAAGCGGAAAAGCCGAAGAAGCCCGTTAAGAAGGCTGCACCAGCACCCGAGCCTGAACCCGACGAGTCCGAACTTCCCGAAGACGAGGAAATCCCGGAAGGTAATATCGACGAAACACCGTTCTAGCAAATAATACAGCCTATTAAAATTAAGTCAGGGGGGGTTTAGAGGGATAAGCGGAGATAAATATGGCAAAAGATGTAGTCGATATTAATAAAGTTATGAAGGCAGTAGAAAAAAAGGGATTTGGAAAGTTTATTACCTTGGAGAGTAGAAAGGGTAATGAAATTCCTTATTGGATTCCGACAGGTTCTTGGTGGCTTGACAACATTATTTGCTCTGGTAAAACCGGTGGTATTCCGGGCGGTTGCATCACTGAAATTGCCGGGTTGCCAAGTTGTGTATCTGAATTTAGTATTGTTGATATAAAAACAGAAACTCTTCTAAAAAATGGTTCTTGGGTAAGTGGGGCAGAGTATACAGGTATTCAAATTTCAAATATTGCAAACATGCTAAATAAAATAACAAGAGTGCTTATCAAAAGCAGGAATAATAAAGAACAGATTGTCTATGAGGAAGTTACATCAGTTATATCAAAAGGTAGAGTGAAAACCAAAGAAATATGTTTAGAAAACGGTATTGTATTTAATTGCGTAGACAGTCATTTTGTATTCGCGAATTGCGGGTGGGTAGAGGCTCAGAACATTGTATTAGGTGAAACGAAAATTTTATGTGGGGATAATTTATTTCATACTGTAACTGATATAAAGGACTCAGATGAAGTAGAAATTTTAGATCTTGAGGTTCCATCCACCCATTGTTATTTTGCAAATGATGTACTTCATCACAATTCGGGAAAATCTTATATGGCCGCACAGATTCTCGCAAATGCCCAAAAGATGGGGATGTTGTGTGTGTGGCTAGATTCTGAAAATGCAGCAGATGCTACATTTATCGAAAAGATGGGCGCAGACATTTCTCAGGTTATGTACACTCAAGTAGATAGTATTGAAGATGTTTTCGAGATAACGGAAACAATCATAAATGCGGCTCAGCGACCAGTATTGATTATTTGGGATAGTGTAGCGAATACACCGTCTAAGAAGGAGTGGGATTCGTCTTACGATCCATCACAGATTGTTGGTTTACCAGCCCGTACTATTTCTTTGGGGTTGCGGCGAATTACAAACTTGGTTGCTGAGACTAAGAGTACATTTTTAATGCTTAATCAGTTGAAGACTAATATCGGACCTACCGCGATGAGTGAGCCGTTGGTGACTCCGTGCGGCAAGGCGATTCAGTACAATGCACATTTGCGCTTATTCCTGACTTCTCGTAAGGCCAAGTCTCACCATGTGTTTGATGCCAATGAAAATAAAATTGGTAGCGATCTCAAGGTTGAGATTAAGAAGTCGCGCTTTGGTACAGAGGGCCGCAAGTGTGCACTGAAGATCCTGTGGGGAAACGGTGTTCGTATCTGTGACGAAGAGAGTTGGATCGAGGCTATCGAAGGGTCGCAGTATTACGATAATCGTGGTGGTTGGAAGTATCTGCGCATGGACGACGATCCGACCCGCGAACCCGTCAAGTTTCAGGGTGCTGGCTGGCTCGACAAGTTAAAAGATGAAGAGTTTAGGGCAAGAGTTAAGTGGATTATTGGTGTTGAAATGGTAGAACGGTTTGCTAATAAGGGCGAACACGATACCTTTGGATTTAAAGATCCTGATGATTACGTTGCCGAAGAAGAATAACGAAAGGAATTTGCTATGTTACTTACTGATTTGTTGAAAGAGTATATTCAGGCACAGTTGGGCTACGAGTCCGAGGCTAATCAACTGAAGACCGCGAAGAAGGATTGGCGTGCTGCGTTCATGGAGCGCACTGGTGCCACAAAGTCGGAACTGCGCATGATTGACAGTGCTATTAAGGTTAATATGAAGCTTGATACCGAGTTTGAGATTAACGAATTTGTGGAGAACGTCCAGAAGGTTTCTGACTTCTTTAACAAGTTGGCACCGGGCAATGAGAACGTCACAGACACCGAGAATCCCATGTTGACTGATCCTGTAGTGATTGAGAGAAATGTCAAGGTGGATATCGACGGTCGTGAAATTGGTAGCGCTGTTGTCACCACGAAGAGCCTGAATGAGAATTGGAATCCCCCTCCCGGACCCAAAGTTCCCGCCGAAAAGTCTAAGCGCACTGTAAACTAATATACAAAGGTTGTCGTCGTCATGATAGTTTGGGATGCTTCCAAAACGATTCGACGTTCATGGCGGCAGAATCCATCAGTAACACTTAAGGGTGAAGATTGTGGTCTTATTGTAGGGTCGATATATGAATTGTTCACTATCCTGCAAAAAGCCACTGATGGTCTAAGTGTAATATTATCAGAGTATGATACAAATATTGATGTAGACCCAGAACGATTTAACAGATATTATCCACGCACATCGAATGAACTAGTAAACAACTACATCTTTTCAAAGATCATGTTAACAGAGTTATTAAAAGCACTCAATGTGCGCGTGTATAACAGCAAAGACCTCAACAATTTTATAACTTGTAAATGTTTACTAGAAACCATCAAAGAGCCAACCACAATAATCTCCGAGTTTGCGGAGTTTGCGTGTTTCGCCTCAGATAGCGTACAAGTACAGGTGCTAGATCCAGCAATGAATCCTATATTTTTTGCCATATTTGGGACATATTTTTTCGACAAAGTGTATTCCGGCAGGAAGTCAACCCTTACAAAAGATACACCTGATTTGTTCACAAAAAAATTGACACCAGACGAGTTTTTTCCGTTGATTATCAACGGGAATTTAAATTCCAAACAAAAAGAGAAAATTCTAGCAGTGAGAGACAAGATTGAGACTAATTATACCGTGCTTACCCGCGTTGGCACAGAAGAAAGGAATGTGTTTAACTTGCTTGATTTACAAAAATCTGAAAGGAACAAGACCAAGTTCAAATTACTAAATATAAAATATGGTTATAAGTTTGCTGACGATTTTATTGACTCGCTTTTTGCCGAAGTTAATAGAATTAGAAAATAATGGTGTTGAATGGCGTCAAGGTTTAAAAATGCGTTTCTGGACGAGTACGATCTAGAGTGGCAGAAAAAATTGGTAAGAGTAGTTCTTACGGATCCTCTGTTTGCTGAACAGATCAGCGAGATATTGGACGTAAACTTTTTCAGCGTAAGTAACTATCGCATAATTTTGAAGTCGTTTTATTCATATCGCGAGACTTATAATAGTTTTCCGCCCATTGATATGCTCATTTCATCCATGGAGACTGATGTCAAGGATGGCAGTGAGTGGGGCCAGATAAAGAAGTTTTTAATTGAGACAAAGACTAATAATCATGTAGACGAAGAAGAGTTTATCAAGGACTCGGCGATTCAGTTCTGTCGCAAGAAGAAGGTAACCTCTGCAATTATTGAGATTACCGATATTTTGTCCAAGAAGAGTGATGAGACTTCATATGAAGACTCACTAAAGATCTTTACAAATGCCGTAAATGCTGGGGCAGTTAACAACATTGGCCACCGTTATGTAGATGACTTCGCAGCCAGATACTCAGCGACAAGGCGACATGCAATTACTACTGGGATACCAAAACTAGACACTATTACTGGTGGTGGCTTGGGTCGTGGTGAACTTGGCTTAATTGTTAGTGGAACCGGTGGCGGTAAGTCTATGATGTTGGTGGCACTTGCCGGTGCTGCAATGCGTGCAGGATACAACGTTATTTATTATACGTTAGAGTTGGGCGACACAGAGATTGGCAGACGTTTTGACTCAAATTTAACAACTGTTCCCCTTGATTCTCTTATGAATAATAAAGACTTTATTTTTGAAGAGGTTTCAAAACTTGGTAACAAGTTAATTGTTAAAGAATATCCGACCAAACAGGGTACAATGCAGATGATACGCGCACATATCGAGAAGCAGAAGCGTATGGGTTGGCACCCCGATCTAATTGTTGTTGATTACGCAGACCTATTAAAGTTTACGACACGCTATAGTGAAATGCGCCACGATCTTCAGGGTGTGACTGAGGAGTTGCGCGGACTAGGTAAAGAATTCAATGCTGGTGTATGGACCGCAAGCCAGTCTAACCGCGAGGGCTATAAAACCTCGTCAACCGGCCTAGAACACCTCTCAGAGGCATTCAGCAAGTCCTTCTGTACCGATCTGGCCATTGTTATCGGCAGAACGCCTAAAGAGAAGGCAAACAATACAGCGATTTATAATATTGGAAAGAACAGAAACGGTATGGATGGCGTAAAGTTTCTTGGTAAAATGGATACCAGCGCAGTACAAGTTTCATTTGATTCAATACTTGATGAAGACTATGATATTCAGCAACGAAAATATAATGAGCAAAGCGAAGCAGATGCTAAAAACGCAATTGCCCGCAAATATTATAGTGACAATTTTCTTCCCGAAGATTAAATCTGGAGATTTTTATGACTAGAGATGAAGCGTTTAAGTCTTGTTTGGACTATTTTCATGGCGATGAATTAGCGGCAAATGTTACGGTTGATAAATATTTGTTGCGCGATGAGAACGGTGAATACCTAGAGAAAGACCTCGCTGATATTTTCGATAGAAACATTCGTGAAATTCTGCGGATTGAAGAGCGCTACAGTGATAACAAACTAAATGAATACGAACTTAAAGAATTGTTTAACGGTCATTATGCCATTCTACAAGGGTCACCATTGTATGGACTGGGCAATCCTTATGCGCGTACCACATTATCCAACTGCTATGTAGTGGAGTCTCCGCAAGATAGTATGTCTGGAATTATGAACTCGGCCAAAGAATTGGCAAATCT
This sequence comes from Candidatus Paracaedibacteraceae bacterium UBA6184, assembly GCA_002422845.1. Taxonomy (GTDB): domain Bacteria; phylum Pseudomonadota; class Alphaproteobacteria; order UBA6184; family UBA6184; genus Bodonicaedibacter. The sequence goes on along the minus strand of DITM01000084.1, from coordinate 25,212 downwards.
ATTTAAGAGTCGTGGCGGGTGTGGTATTAACTTGTCTACGCTTCGCCCAGAAGGCGCTAAAGTAGCAAACTCAGCCCGCATTAGTACGGGTGCTTGGTCATTTGCCTCATTATTTTCTGATGTCACTAAGGCTGTCGGACAGTGTATTGCGGAAGACCAATTGGTATTAACCAAAAGAGGACTTGTTCGTATACAAGATGTTACAACACAAGATTTTGTCTGGACAAAAGATGGTTGGGTTTCTGTTGTTAAAACATATAAGAATGGGATAAAGGATATTTATGAACTAACAGATAAAAACGGATACAGTATTAAAACTTCTATTGATCACAAGTTTATTTCTTTAGATGACAACCGGAATATGATTGAGGCTCCATTAAAAGAATTAAAAACTGGTGACAAAATCGTTCTAATTCCGGGAACTGACGCCAAGGAAAAAGGTCCAAGAGATTTGGGGCTGCTTCGCGGGGAAGATTACACAATAGAAATAAAAACACAAAGCGGATATAAAAATTATGTTAAAGACAATCAAAACGCTGCATTTGTTTTGGGTTGTTTGCTTGGATTCTCGCACTTACATCCGATTAAATTATCAGAGGATGGTTTTTTCGAGATGTATTTTTTGGTTAGCAGGAAGGCTGTTGCTGCGGTTGTCTCTGAGTTTCTGCGCAAAAACTTTGATGTAGAAGTAATAATGTATCAAACGGGGAATAAGTTGTTTATTCGTGTGGACGATCCTGGCTTTATTTCTTTTGTTAAAGAACTTGGGTTTGTTCGTGAAGACAACGAACATAATCTACCACACATTCCAGATGTATTTATGACGGGAAGGCGGGTAATACAGGCCGCTTTTGTTTGCGGTTTCATTGAGACGCATAGAATGTTTTATCCACGAGGTTGTTTGTTTAATGCTTATTTATTTCCAAATGAAAAACTTGCAAAAGACTTTATGCAAATTTTGATGTCGTTTGGTGTCGTATTAGTTAATTTACGCTTTAAAAGCGGATTTTGGCGGGCCACACTTCCTTCTGGGTCTATGTGGACCCGCATGTTAAAGTTTTTTAACTTTACCGACTTCAAACCAATAACAGCCCATAAGCGATTAAAGAAAGAAATACTTGAACTTTCCAAAAATCCAATCCAAAGAGATGGAGTCACAACCCCGTTTAAAAATCCAAACAGCAGCCAAAAATTCATGTCTGTTAACAAGTTTGAAAGTGATGATTTGGTAAAACCATGTTTAAACGCAATGGTTTTGTCTGAGGTGGCTTCAGTTCACTTTGTTGGTCAAAAAGAAACTTATGACTTAGAACTAGAGTCAGAACATTTATTTTATTGTAACGGTTATTACGTTCATAATAGTGGTCGTCGCGGTGCTTTAATGGAGGCTCTTCATATAAAACACCCAGATGCCGCAAAATTTATTACATGTAAGGCAAACAAAACAGCGGTTACATCGGCAAACATTAGTGTTCTTTTAAGCGACGAGTTTATGAATGCCGTAAAAAATAATGAGAGTGAGTTTGTGCAGCAGTGGCCAGTTGATTCCAGCAATCCCACATTTACTAAAGTTTCAAACCCAAAAGATCTATGGACAGTTTTTATTAAGTCTAATATCGCCTCTGCTGAGCCCGGTGCGTTATTCTGGGATAGGATGACATCTTTTACACCGAATGCGTCCTATGATAGATTTAAGCCGATCTGTGTCAATCCTTGTGCCGAAGTTGGTATGGCGGCAAACAGCAACTGTAGATTGATGTCTATTAACTTGTTGTCTTTTGTTATAAATCCCTATACTGAAGATAGTATTTTTGACTTTGAAAAGTTCAGGAAGTTTGTTAAGAGATGTGTGTTTGTTCTTGATGATTTGGTAGACCTTGACTTGGAAAAAATGATCGAATTGTCCAACACTCAGGAAAAGGACGTACAGGAACTATGGGAGAAGTTTATTGATCAGACAATTCGTGGTCGTGAGATTGGCTTGGGCACACACGGGCTTGCTGATTGCTTGGCTGCTCTTGGTATAATATACGGGTCAGAACAGTCGCGTGAATATTTAGAGGTTATTTATCACGATTATTGTTTCAGTGCATATGAGGCTTCTAGGGAATTGGCGGAAACAAGGAAGCCATTTGCAGCCTATAATGCAGAGTTGGAGCGCGACAATAAGTTCTTTGAGGGGCGTCCAGAATTAATGGGTCCAAGGCGCAACATTTCTTTGCTGACTTCTGCGCCAACTGGCAGTATCTCAATCTTACATCAGGTAAGTTCTGGTATTGAGCCAATTTATAAACGCAGTTATGTAAGACGCCGCAAAGTAGACAAAGAGAAGTCAGTGTTCACATCTGAGGACGGGCAGTTTTTTGAAGAAAATATTGTTTATCATCATGCAGTGTCAAAGTGTATGGACGTGTTGAACGACAAGGCAAACGAATATATTAACAAATATTTTGTTGAAAGTCATGACATAGATCCATTAGAAAAAATTAAAATGATGGCGGTTATACAAAAGTACAACGATCATTCTATAAGCCAAACCTTGAATCTCCCAAAGGGTGTGTCTTTCGATGTTGTAAGTAATACTTACATGTTGGCATGGGAACTGGGATTAAAAGGATTGACGGTGTATGTTGATGGTAGCAGAGAGGGAATCCTGGTTTCGCATGACAAACCAGAGCCACAGGAAACACTAAAAGAGCGTCCAGCATCTTTGCCATGTGACATCCACCACACCACAATTAACGGTGAGAAATGGATAGTTTTTGTTGGTTTACATGAAAAGAAGCCTTATGAAATTTTCTGCGGGCTGCAAGAATATATTGAGTTATCTCCCAAAATTAAAAACGGTGTAATCACACGCACCAAAACAAAGAAATCAGAGCGCGGAATTTATGATTTGGTGGTTTTCGGCGGTCAGCCTAATCAGATTATAATCCAGGACATTGTTAACACGTTTAAGAATGAAGAACATATGATTCTTGGGCGCATGATTTCACTGGCCTTACGAACCAGCGGCAAACTTGCATATATTACTGAACAACTCCAGAAGGATGACGGCAGTGACTTTATGAGTTATAATAGAGTTTTGTCGCGAATTCTCAAGAAGTATATTAAAGACGGTGAGAAGCCTGAGAGCGGTAAATGTAGTGAGTGTGGCGGGGCGCTGGTGTATCAAGAGGGGTGTCCGGTTTGTATGAATTGTGGTTTTACGAAATGCGGATAAAATGAGAATTGATGTTGAGAGAGTTTATAAAATTAAAATGTTTGAAAACGGTGGGGAGGTAGACGATAACAACTACTCCCCACAAGAAATTGAAATAAACAAAGAGTTATTTGCAGATAGTAAAAAACTTGACGACAAAAATGGCGAGTATTCCGTTCAGTTTATATTTGAGAAAGAAAAACTAAAAGAAATACAAATAAAAACAAAGTATATAGATGTTAAAGAACAAGATATAACTGATATTCAGTCGCTGGACGAGAAAACGATTATCAAAAGGGTTAAAAGCAACCTTAAAAATAAAGACTTAAAAGATAGTCTAATTTTGGTTTATTTGAAAGAAGATAAAAGAAAGAAAACAGTTAGCAAGACAAAAGATAATAAACTTTTGTGGAAGTGGCGATTTGATAGTTTTTGTATTGAATTGTTTAAAAACGATTTGGTTGGGCTTGATAATAATGTTTATAGGGCTATAAAAGAGTTCTTGTTTGGGTACAAAAATGGCACTAAATCTAAGTTTTGATTGACAACACCGTGGAGTTGTGCTATAGTCTGCGATGCTTGTCGGAATCATACCCATCACAAATATAAAAACCGATTTTAAAAATCCGTCTGGTTTTTATAACCTGCTTTTGGCGAAAAATCTTACTGTTATACAAAGGTGTGTTGAGGAGTGTTCTATCGTTGGGTGTGACATCATTTACATCTTTGCTGGTTCCATTGTCCAAAAATATATAAAGTCAAAATATTCAACTTATGTATTTGATATAATGGATCTTACTGAGCACTATTCTGGTTGGAAGGGTTTTATAAAACAACTAGAAAACAAAGATGGAATACAGAGTTTTATTAACAGCAAGTCTGGAAAGTTTAAAGTTATTCCAATTATTTTCCACAGTTTGTCTCTCCCTATTAAACTGAACGTTCCATTGAAATCACAGATCTTGTCCGGATTTTTTGGGGCATATGAAATTGCCAATCTGTTTGGCTCATTTTCTTCTTCGATGGGTGATGCGAAGTTCTTTTTTTCGTTCCCGCAGAGTTCATGTCTGTTTTCCTCAATGTTTTTAAATAAGGATGGCTGGGAGAGACTTAAAGAAATCAGAACTGAGATTGCTACAAAGCCATGTAGATTTGTCTTTGGCGAGAGCAGCATAGATGATGGGCTGACTATTCCGTTTACTTGTAGTGTTGAACAGGTCGATCAGTTTAGAAGAAAGTTTTTTAAATATGATTCAAGTGATTCTGGTAGTCGAACTAAAAAGGCAAGTGACTTCAGAGCATTAAGTGTCTTTAAAAATAATGCGGCAATTGAGGTTGATAATTATTTTGATTTCTCTACTTGGAAAGGGTATAGTGATTATTTACAAAGTTCTTCTGAGTTGAGTTTAAATCTTTTTTATAAAGATAAAATAAATAAAATGTCCGGTTATAAATTATATTTAACCACTTCATTTGATAATGCTTTTGATGAATTGAGGTGAGTATGTTGGATTTTGTAAACCTACACCTACACACAAATGTTGGGTCACCTTATGATGCGCTGGGAACGCCAAAAGAGTGGGTTAATGCTGCTATTGAGTTGGGTATGGATTCAATGGCTATTACAGAGCATGGCAATATGAACTCTCTTGCAGAGTTTGTGCTGACCGTTCAGGATATTAATAAAGACGGGTATAAATTTCATCCAATTTATGGCGTTGAGTTCTATTTTATTAAAGATGTAGGCGAATTCCTTGCCGCAAAGCATTCACTTGAAAACGATACGCTGTCTGAGGGCCAGATTAAAGAGTGTCGGAGTTCTTTAAAAAGGCGTTATCATCTAGTTGTGTGGGCGCTTAATGAGGTGGGGCTAAAGAATCTGTATCGACTTGTCAGCGAGTCGCACAAGGAACCCTATTTCTATTACAAACCTCGTGTAGACTTCAACTTATTAAAGAAGTATGCTGATGGTTTGGGGGCGTCCAGCGCTTGTGTATATAGCCCAATAGGCGGCTTGTACACCCATCAGACAACAGTGTTGGGTATCGACGAACAGATTGCATTTGAGAGTGTTAACAATGTAAACAAGTATTTCAAATCTATATTTAAAGGTAATTGGTATAACGAAATTCAATGGAATGCACTGCCACAACAGCATACACAAAACCACATTGTAATTAAAAGTGCGCTACTTAACGACATACCAATCATTTCAACAGTGGATAGCCACTTTATTAAACAAAGCGACTGGAAATCTCGTGAGTTCTATTATGCAATGAGGTTCATGCGTAGTAGTGACGAAGACGAAAAGGAATATATGTTCCCAGAGACTGCGACTGAACTTAAACATGACTTATCTTTTAAAAATGGAGATTTGGTGTGGGCAAGTTATAAGAATTACAGCAATAAAATGGGCGCGCAGTACGATGACGGATTGGTTCGTGAGAGCATCACCAACACAAGAGGAATCGAGAGATTAATCAAACAATTTTATCCAAACCAAGAGATTCGTATGCCAAGTTTCATCATGGAACAGTATACGAAAGAACCAATTGAGGAGATAAGAGATATATGTATAAAGCGTTTGGATGTGGTTGGTAAAAATGAACCCAAGTATATTGCAAGATTGGATCACGAACTTGGGCTTATAAAACATCGAGGGTTTGAGAAGTATTTTTTAACAATGACACAAATTGTATCTGAAACTAAAAAGATCATGTTTTCTGGTCCTGCTCGCGGATCTGCGGGAGGATCATTGGTTGCATATCTCTTGGAAATTACCCAAATAGACCCTCTTGTATTTGGGCTGTCGTTTTCTCGTTTTCTTACACATGATGCGATTGGTTATCCAGATATTGATTTCGACTGTGCAAATCCTTTACAGGCAAAAGAGTCTCTTATTGCGAAATGGGGAGAGGAAAAACTAGCGTTTGTTTCCAATTGGAACATGTTAGGGTTTAAGACATTATCGAAAGATTTATCGAAGTTCTTAGGCATTCCCTTCCAAGAAGCCAATGATATGACAAAAGTCGCACTAGATGAAACGTTTCAGGCTCTGTTGGTTGACAACCCTGACCTAGAGAAGACATATGTTATTAAACTAGAAGAGGTGTTGGAACACAGTCCAACCGCAATTCGATATTTCGATCAATATCCGCATGTGTTGGAGCATATGAAAACACTCAGCGGTCAAGTTCGTGATGTTGCGACTCATGCCGGTGGAATCATTATCGGTGATAACCTAAAAGAGGATATGCCGCTGATTCAAAAGAACGGCAGATACCAGACTCCATGGCCCGAAGGTCAGGCAAAAAGACTCCTTGAGCCAATGGGCTTTGTTAAATACGATGTTCTGGGTCTTGGAACCCTGGGAATGATTGAAAAAACGATTGAGAAGATTCTTATTAAAAAGAACAAGCCACATGACCTACAGCACATTGCTGAGTTTTACAATGAGAAACTGCACCCAGACAAGATTGACTTCGCTGATCAGCGTGTATATGAATACGTATTTCATAGGGGAAATTTTGTAGGAATATTCCAGTTCTCAAAAGAGGGTATGCAAGATTTTGCCAAGAAGTTTAAACCAAAATCGTTGGTTAATATTTCGGTTGTAACATCTGTGTATCGTCCGGGTCCGTTGCGTGCAGAAGTTGATAAAAATTATTTAGCAAAAAGAAACGACCCAACAATTAAAACTGACAACTTCAGCAGTATTGAGTTTACTATAGCCACAGAACGTACTGATGGGTTTATTATCTTTCAAGAGCAGATCTCAGACATTGTGACGAGACTTGGTGACGGGATTAGTGAGGATGATGGCCAGAAGGTTCGTAAATTGTTAACTAAAAAGAAGGGTGGCGACAATGAGAAACTAAAACCATATATTGAAAAGTTTATGGTTGGATGTTCGCAGAAGGGAGTGCCGCAGGAAACGGCGCAAAGGCTGTGGGACACGCTACAAAAGTTCAGTTTATATGGTTTCAACGAATGTATCCAAAAAAATGAAAAAATTCCTATTTATAATAAGAGTGGTGAATTTTTATATAACAAAGAGATCCAACACATCAGTGTTGGAGAATTTGTTATGTGTAGAGACGAAGCCACGGGGAAAAATTTGGTGACCAAAGTTTTAAATAATTTTAACAATGGTTACAAAGAGATTGTAGAGGTTGAATTAATAGGTGGAGAAAAAATAAAATGCACAATGGACCACAAATTCCGAACTCAGTGTGGGAAAATGTTACCGCTTTGGAAAATTTTAAAATTGGGCCTGTCTATTTATGCTCATGTGGAAAAAAATTCTCAACAAAAACATGGTTCGGAACTCATTGTATGAATAATTCTTGTGGGGTAGAGAAAGAAGTTTTATTGGAAGAAATAATGAGCTTTTGTAAGGCTGGCACTGTTTTAAAATGTTCTTTATGTGATTATTTTGGAAAAGTTATATCTGCACACGTCGTTACAAAACATTCAATAAGTGTTTTGGATTATATGAACAATTATGGTCCGGTTGTTTGTGATGAAACGGTTAACAGATATTCTAACCAAAATAAGTTTAATGGTGATTGGATCAAAAGAAAATATGAAGAAGGTTATGATTTAACTGAGTATTTTAAAAATAGCGGAATAAGCCAATCGAAATCGATTATGTCCAACCCAAAAGAAAGAAAAAGAAGGTCTGATTTACGCTCAAAAACAAACAGAACAAAGCACATGAGAGATGTTGCCTCAACTGCTGCAAAGAAAACATCACAAAGAAAAGACATACAAGAAAATAGGGCAAAGGTTTTAAAAAACTGGAGAGATAACAATCCAAACGAGTTTAAAGAAAAGTGTTGGATGCCATTGGTTTTATGCAAAAAAAAATGTGTTAATAAATCTAAAACCGAAACTGTTTTATTTGATTTGTTGGACGATGGCACTTTTGTTAAAAACTATGTTATATTTGACGAAAATATTTTTTACATGAATAGGTCTGGAACAAAAGAGGTAGATTTGTTTTCTAAGCACAATAATGTCATAATTGAGTTTGATGGGCCAATACATTTTAAACCGATATTTGGGGAGGACAGGTTAATACAGTCTAAAAAAGTTGACAGGGCATTGGAAGAATATTGTATAAGGTTCGGAATTATTTTAATAAGGATTGACTATACAAAGTATAAGTGGAGAAGGGGTGAAAACAGTCATTTCTCAGATGGTGTTGTAGAGACGATAAAAGAGATTATAAAAACTCAAGTTGTTGGCAATTATTTTATTGGTGAAAACTATGTCTAATATAAAATGTGTTAAAGTTGTTGGTATAGACGAAGTGCGAGATATAGAAGTTGAACATAAAGACCATCAATTTTATACAAAAGATGGTTTTTTAACATCAAACAGCCACGCTATTGCCTATTCCATCATTTCATACCAATGTGCAATGTTAAACACCTATTGTCCACAAGAATGGGTGTCTTCAGTACTTGACATAGAGTTCCCATTAAAGAAGAATGCCATTGTAAGAGAGGTGACAAACTCTGGGTATAAGATCCACCCAATTAAATTTGGTACATCTAGAGAGAATTGGTATATTGACGATAACCAAGTGGTATATCCGCCATACTGGATTCTAAAGGGCGTGTCTAAAGAAGCCGCCGAAAAGATAATGAGTGTTGAAGTAAACAACATATTTGATTTATATATGCTGAATAAGACGCAGAAGAAGATATTCAGAATCAATATCATTAAGGTCTTAATTGAGTGTGGCGTATTTGACCACTTGTTCACTAATAGCAGGATTAACAAAAAAGGCATGATAAACTTCTTAACGGTTAACAAGAAACAGATTTACTCATTGCCGCATTTTGAAGAAGTGCTTGAATTCTTTTGTCGTGGAACCAAGGAATACTCAGACCTAGAGATAGGTATGGCATTGAAACAAAACACGGACATTTTCTACGAGAAGTATTTTTATCCGCATTCAGTATTAGAGTCTTGTATAAATAATGGTGTGGAGCCACCCTCCCATATTGGAAGACGGGTAACAGATGGGGAATATATTTTATATATAGATACAATTACAAATTTCAGCGGAACATATAAGGTAGAGATAATTGACGAAAACGGAACCTACCGCAATTTGTTTTCTAAAGATAAGAGCGTTGGATATATAAAGCCCGGTAATTTATATTTTGTTACTTTGGCCCACAAAAACAAAACCACATATTTTAATAACGTTAAAAATGTGGCGGATTTCATTGAATGAAGTATAAAAAACTAAGAACAAAGTTTATAAAAGGCATTGCGCCTAAAAAAAGAGAAAAAGAAAATCGAAGAACACTTCATCGTAGTCAAAAATTCAGACTCAGGTTGTTGGTCGAAGACTTTAAGATTTATTTTGCGCAAAACCGCCCATATCTTGATGAGAAATTTAAAGCGTTCTTCAATCGTGCATTTACTTTGTGGGACAAAAGCGAATATCGTATAGAGTTTTCTCAAAGGGAATATAGAATACTCAGGTATCTTGGGTTGAAAAATGATTTTGTATTTGTGCAACTTATATCTGATTTGGGCGAGTTTGGGCTTGACCTACAGACTTTCTTAGTTTTGTGTTTAGAGGCGCTTTTAAACAAAGACGAACAGTTTGTAAATGTTTTATACGATATGATACTTAAAAAGAAGGGCGAACTTGGCGATAAAAATGGAAAAGAAATTTTTAACAAAATTAAAGAAAAACGAGAAAAGGATTTAAGGAAGTTTGAAAAATTTAGCTTTCAGGTGAATGAATAGTGAAGAAAAATGCCTCAAAGAAAAAAATTTTTAAAAAACACATAATTAACTTCGTGTTTAGTTATACTCTGAGCGAGTGTTTTGATTAATAGGAGTTTATCAATGAGTAATTTATTTGATGGTGAGATGCAAAAAAAGATTCTTCGTAATTCTGGTATGTCAGAAGAGAAAATCGCTAAGTACGTGCAAGAGGAAAAGCCTGTTGCAAAGCCGATGGTTGAGTCTAAGAAAGTTGTGATTCAGAAGAAGGCTGCTGCCAAGCCTGTTGCCAAGAAGCAGACACTTGAGGAAATGAAGGCTGCATTCAAGAAAGAGATGGAACGCATCATCAATGAAGCCTTTGATCCCGCTAAGCCTGACGAAGATCCCATGGCTCCTCCTGCCGGTGGTGATGCTGGTCTTCCTCCTGCTGGTGATGCTGGTATGCCTCCTATGGAAGGTGGCGATGCTGGTATTCCTGCTGAAGGTGAGGATCTTGGTATTCCGCCGACTGATGAGGCTGGACTTGGTATGGAAGGTGGCGACTCTGAGTCTTTGAAGACCGAGATTAAGGATAAGTTCTCTGAGCTTTCTACAAAACTTGGTGAAGAAGAGAAGAATGCTTTCGCTAACGAACTGATGGAAATTCTGTTCCCTGGTTCTACCACTGAGATTTCTGGTGAGGGTGGCGAAGGTGGCCTAGACGCCGGTATGCCTCCTACTGGTGGTGACGATGCCGGTCTTCCTCCTCCTGCTGGTGACGAAGGTATGCCTCCGATGGGCGACGAAGACGAAGATTTAGAAGACGACGAACTTCTGTAATTCCTAAGCGGGGCGGCGGAAAATAAAATGAATTTACCTCGCGAATCATTTCTGTCACCTGATAATCTTCAAAAAATAAAAACTGTATATGAGTCAGGTGCGGCCATCTACGTTGATGGTATTGAGGCCAAGGCTCTAAATGATTTCAACGGTCATAAGTTTACAGATTTTTTAGATTTTGTAGAAGCCACTAAAACTAAATTAGATCAAACCATAGTAACAGACATTAAGAGTTTTGCGAAAGTGTTTTACGACGGGTACTTAGCTAGGTTTTCCGTCAATGAAACAGCCCCTTTTGCAGAGATTGAGGCTTTCGTTAATTCATCACAAGTACAACCAGAGCAGACACAGACGCCAAATGTTAAAGAATTAAAGTCTTTGATTTTTAGTTTGAATCGCGAAATAGAAAACTATATCATAGCAATGGAGTCGCATCCAAAAGAGTTTGCAACTACTGACTATTTGATTAGCACGGTATTTCCGAGACTTATCGCAATTGTTGCCGAGAAGGCTAAGGGCGAAGGGATGCCCGAGATTTGCGAGCAAATCAAACAAAGGTTTATAGTTCTTTCTAATAAGGTTAAAGAATATAGCGAAAATAAGAATGCTGCCGGGGCTATACTTGTAGATGATAGAGAGTACAATAAAGATACTAAAGGTAGAGAGTCTAGGCTTGTACAAACTGAGCGTCGGTATATGTTTTTGGAGCAGAAGCCGCCACTGTTAATCCTCGCTGTTTTGCAGGAGAAAATTAACAATGACATTATGTTGCCGTTTACAGACCTAAATGCAGAGATTAAGGTGTTGGCTGGTTACAACTCAATGAATGCTGCTGCGGCTGCTGGTGGAATAGACAAGTTGACTCCACATATTCGTCGCGAGTACAAGAAACTATCAGCAATTGTTAAGAACTTCAATATAAACAAAACAAGTTTAATTGAACAATCATTTAAAATGTTTATGGAGTTTATGCCGAAGATTGGAATGGCGGCATCAAAAGAGCAGTTCCTATTGTTGAACAGGTTCTTCCATAATCGAAAGGGTGCATCCCATGTAAGGAAAACGATTCTGTTTCCGGTGTTGCTGAGCGATGGGACACAAGTACTTAAGTTTCAGCAAAATATTTCCTTGGATCCTCCCGGTAAAAAGGCTGCGGCAGGTAGTTCATTTGAGCAGTTGTTCAAGCAAAAACTTGTTAGTGAGTTTGGTGGTGCGCCAAAGAAGATTGTTGTAAAGGATTCTGCTGGATTCATCACTAGGATTGGTGTAGTGGATCCTAATGACATTGTATTAACTTCAGAAGGCGCAGAGGATGCTAGGCTTAACGCACATGCAGACCTGTTTATTAAGACAGAAGATGGTAAAAACCTATTCTTTTCATTAAAGAAAAAGTCATTTGGTTATTTGTCAGGTACTAACTTGGAGCGCGGCAATAAAGACATGAGACATGAAGAGATTATGAAATCTCCTATGGGTCGCAAGTGGTATTCTGATATCGCTCAGTTTAATGCAGAAGTCGGTGCTGTGTTTGCTGCTGCATTACCAGAAGTATTGAGTAGAACCGAGCAGTCTAGACAGAAAATTATTAAAGAATTCTCAGATCATATCTTTACAGAATATGGCCAAAATATAGCAGATGGGTTCTCTGATCTCACTGTGGCTTCTTTAAAAGAATACGCGGGTCAGATGATCAAGCAGGGTGGCAATCCACAGGTTGATGATTTAGTAAAGTCTTTAATTGGAAAGATAAGCACGTTGCGTAAACACCAGACAATAGGCGCAAAGACAAAAGTATCCACACTTGAGAACATCCTTATTAAGAAGGAATTTAGATTATGGAGAATGATCTACGAGCAAACCCTAGAAACCAAGTGCTTGTTCGGTGAAGAGCGCGATAGCGTGAAGGCTGGTCTAGGCTTTGAGAACGTGTCCCATATGATAGTGGACATGCCAAAGATTACACAGAATGGTGATTATGTGGTAATTGAACCAGATGCGTCTAATGCTGAGCAGTTCGTTGTGGCTAACAAGAACTTTAAGATGATTAGCCCTGTGCAATCTAAAGAAACAGCCAGCAATAGTCAGGCCGCAAGTTATAAGTACTCAGAGTTTTTCAAACGTGCGTTGCCCGTGATGATGTCTCGTAAGCAAGGTGGGCAAACCAGCAAGAAACACCTTGATGTTGTTGGGCTTGGCTGTGAGACTGTGCCGGTTAAAGAACTAGATAAAGATGGCAACATTCTTAATTCTACAGAAGCTGTCAGTTCGTTCAATGTTATTATTGACGCTGGTAAAGAGCAAGACAAAAACAAATATATCATGGGCCTAAAGAGTTTATCTGATGTGTTGAATTCAAAGTTTCAACAAGAGTCAGATAGCCCAATGATCAGACTAGAGGGATCGGCAGTTGACCGTGAAACTTTGGTGTCTAGAATTAATAGCGGATACGCAACATCTTATAAGATTAACTTAGTTATTGCATTATCTCTTATGGACTCAAAGGTTAACATTGGTGCGATTGAGGTTGTCATAAGAAACAAGGGACAGAAGTTAATGCAAGAGTCATTGGTTAAGATTATGGGCTTAATGAATGACACTGACTTTGCGTTGCTTGAAAATGTCGTGTTGCCAAAAGAGCCGATTGTGCCTCAAGAACAACCAATGATTAATAACATCAATGCTGATATTCAAAAGGTTTTAACTGTTGCAATCGAAAAGGCGCTACCAAAACTTAAACAACAACTTGAAGTAATTGGCAGTGGTGTCGCGAAGAGAGAGTTAAGTTCGTTGAAACAACTTGGAGTAAGCGAAGAATTCTCATATACGGTGCAAGTAGCACTTGACAACGCCGCGATTACGCGCTATGTGCTATCGATTTAAGATATCCAGTTTCTCAGCAAGTATTTTTCAAAAAAGAAAAATTATCCTACTTTTTTGCTATTTAATAGTAAGATGAAGAAAATCCTGCGTTCATACAAATTTAGATTGTACCCAACAAAAGTGCAAATCACGCTATTAAATAAACACTTTGGGTCTTGTAGGTTCATCTATAATTATTTTTTAAACCTAAGAAAAGAAGAATATTTATTAAACAAAAAGACATTGAATTTCTTTCAATGTTCTTATAAACTAACAGAACTTAAGAAGCAGGAAGAGTTTAAATGGTTAAAAGAACCAAATGCACAATCTTTACAATGGGCACTGAAGCACTTAGATACTGCCTTTAATTCATTTTTTCAAAAGAAATCCAAGTTTCCAAAATTTAAAAAGAAGTTAAACAGACAGTCTTACTCTGTACCACAAGCCTTTAAAATTAAAGGCAACAAACTCTTAATACCAAAATTTAGAGAAGGGGTTACTCTAAATATTTCCCAAAAAATCATTGGCAAAATTATACAATGCACAATTTCCATGACACCAACAGGTAAATATTTTGCCAGTTTAACTTGTGAACAAGAATATACACAGTATGAACCGACAGGTTCAAGTGTTGGTATAGATGTCGGAATTAAGAATCTAGCAATTCTGAGTAATGGTAAAAAGTACAAGAATGTTAGATCTTTAAAATTACGATTAAAGAAGTTAAAATTTAAACAGAGGCAAGTCAGTAAAAAGGTAAAAGGATCTAGTAGTCGTAAAAAGACTATTAGGCAATTGTCGTTAGTTCATGAAAAAATCGCAAATGTCCGCAAGGATCATTTGCACAAGGTAACCACCGATATCATCAAAAACCACGATGTTATATGTGTGGAAACTCTCGCAGTGATAAACATGTTAAAGAATCACAAACTTGCTCAAGCGTTGAGTGATGCCGCCATTGGTGAATTTTTCTCAATGTTGGAATACAAGGCCGAGTGGAACGACAAAACGCTTATAAAGATTGATAGGTGGTTTCCAAGTAGTAAAATGTGTTCAAAATGTACTTGGATCAACCAAAACCTAACATTGAAAGATAGGACGTGGACTTGCCGCGAATGCGGAACTACTCACGACCGGGACGTAAATGCTGCGAATAATATTTTGACTCAAGGAATGAAAATAAAGTCTGGTTTAGGTGCTAAGTCGGACTCAAAACAAAAACCAGTGGAGCCGCCTAAAAAGTACTTGCTGCGCGGATCGAAAGATCCAAGCGGCACAGGGGCTGAGAAACTGGATATTTCTATCAAGAAATAGCCCAAGATCCATAACTAAGACATTTTTAGTAAGCTAGAAGATAAATGTTAGGATTAAATGTTTCAATTAAACGCGTTAACCCTACTTATACAAAT
The DNA here is from genome assembly GCA_002422845.1 of Candidatus Paracaedibacteraceae bacterium UBA6184. GTDB lineage: Bacteria > Pseudomonadota > Alphaproteobacteria > UBA6184 > UBA6184 > Bodonicaedibacter. The sequence continues at coordinate 10,167 of DITM01000084.1, read as the reverse complement.
AAAAGAGGAACTTAAGTGTGTGAGCTATGGATACGTGACTCACACAATTTGAACGTAGCCGTGAATATTTCCTTGACTTTACCAGCAGTTTGTGGTAAGGTAAGCATTGTTGAGCCTTTTATTGGCTAGTTCAACAAGTAGGAGTCTATAGTCCCTACTAACAAAAATATTTGTAACTATTTGGCGAGTTGGTTATGTTGTAGGAGGATGTATGCAGGAAAAAATTAAAAAGGTATTTGGCGAATTGGTCGAAGTTGTTGGGTCCACGTTGGGTCCAGATGGTAAGAACGTGTTGGTGATCAAACCAGATGTCGCTAAGTCATTTCTAACTAAGGATGGTGTGACTGTTGCGAAGAACTTCCATTACACAGCACTTGAGGAGAAGGAGTTAATTGAAGTCGCAACAAAGAATGCAGTGCTGAAGATCATTGTAGAAATGTCGCGCAAGACCGACTTATCTGTGGGTGATGGCACAACGAGTACGATTGTGTTTGCGGGTAACTTATACAATCAGTTATGTGCCGATGCTTTTGGTCATAATGAAAATATCGTTGATGTGTTAGATGGTGCAAAATATGCACTTAAGCAAGCCGCTAGGGCTATTCCCAAACACGCACAGATTGTCAGGACGTTGGATGAAATTGGGCGACTAGCCTATGTGTCATCGAACAATGACCAGGAGTGTGCCGATATTCTTACAAGTACCTTTAATAGCATTGGTAAGAGTGGCACAATTATGTTCAATAAGAACAATTCACCAAAGAAAACTGAAATCAATATTAAGACTGGGTTTCACTTCCCGGCTGGTTATGTGGGTCGCGCATTTATTAACTATCCAGAGAAGAAGACGTGCGAGTTCGGCAATCCATACTATATGATTACCGATTATCCAATTACAAGTGCGCACCAAGTACTACAGGCGTTGGCGCTGGTTGAGAACTCTAAGCGACCATTAGTAATTGTGTGTGATCTGATTGATGGTGAAGCCATTGCATTTTTGGCAGAGGGCAACATTAAGAACAAGTTTCAAGTCGCAGTGATTCAGGCTCCTTATTATGGGGCAGATAAAGAGAACTTCTTTGAAGACTTGGCGTTGTTTATAAATGGTAAGTTTATTTCGCAACGCGAGAACACGGCTATCCCGACACTGAAACTTGAAGACCTTGGTCAATCAGATGCAATTGAGATAGGGTACAAAGGTACGGTTATCCTTGGTTCAAAGGGTTTGAAGGACAAGATTAAGGCACATACTGACCACCTTCGCAAGTCTTTGATTGAATCAACTGATGATGTGGAAATTGAGGCGATTCAGCAGCGCATTATTAGGTTTGGCTCTGGGGCCGCAGAGATACTGATAGGAGGCTCTACAGAGTCCGAGGTGATGGAGCGCCGGTATCGACTAGAGGATGCGCTTAGGGCGTGCAATAACTCGTTCCTAGAGGGGTATGTGCCGGGTGGCGGGCTTAT
>DITM01000084.1:0-8549 GCA_002422845.1 Candidatus Paracaedibacteraceae bacterium UBA6184 | reverse complement strand
TACTGTAAAAAGTACATTAATGGACAATATTGGGTTTGATTTCAAAAATAGAGAGTTCCGACCATTTATGGACAAGGAAGTTTTGATCATTGAGCCTGCTGGTATTGCGCGCGAAATCCTTGAGAATGCTTCGTCTATCGTTAGCCTGCTCATAAATACGAAATATTCGGTTTAAAAAACATAATTAATTTAGGAAGGATTTGTAATTTGTGAACTAATTACAGTTAGGCTGTAAGGAGTGCACTGTGGACGAAATTTCGCGCGAAGATGTCTTAACTGAATTAACTTGTTTTGAGAAAAGCCTCAATGACAAAGTTGAAAAAACGTTGGATGAGTCCCTGGGGCCTCTCGATGAACTTGATAATCGCACGCGAAATTTGGAGATGAAGGTGGAGACTCATATAGCGTGCGATGAGACTGATAGTATCCTTGAACAAATTAGATCCATAAACCACAAATTAGATGATCCGGAGCGAGGAATTCATGTAGTCCAGCGAGACTTATGTACCACCTTGCGCATATTCAAGGACGATATGAATCGCGAACTACAACACAACAATGAAGATCACAAAACACTTGTGGATAATCAGAAAGATATGCGTAAAGAGTTTAAGGACGACTCAGAAAAATATGAAGCAAATCTAAAAGAGTTTCAAGATAAAACTTCAGACAAAATGGATTTAATGACCAAGGAAATTTCTAATTTGAGAATATATGGAATAGGTGCAGTGTGTATGTTGGCGCTGTTAATTTTGGGCACAAATCCAGAAGTCGCACAGAATATGATGAAGGTTGTTTCCTCTTCTATGTACGAATCGTTGATGGCGCTTTTAAGTTTAATTCTATAAGTTAAAGAAAGAAGTCGGTGGGTATGTATTGTAAAGTATGTAAGTCTGCGCACTCTACATACAAGTGTCCTGCATTACAAAATCTAGTGAAGCAAATAGAAGACAAAACAATAGAGAGAAGAAAAAATATATTCAAGTTTATTGTGGATAATGGGTTAAATAGTGGTCGGTTATTTGAAACCAAAAGTTTTGCCCATCCAACAGAAATATTTGGTGATGCAATTAAGTTTACGGTTTTTTGGGAGCCGGAAAAGTTTGACGTTGTAGAATACTGCAACAGCAAGTTTATATGGACAAACTATAAAAACCATGCGGACCATTCGCAATTTCATCTTGCTCCTACCGTTTATCCAAACAATTTTAAAATTCGTGCCGTACCAAAAAAGATGTTTTGGGTGGTTGACAAAGCCAAACTATCCGGTATAATGAAAAGGTGGGTGTCCAGTGGTGATCCCACCGCATTTGGGTTTTTCCCGTTTGGGATTAACTTAAAAGAAAAAGAGAAGCATAGTTTTTTATATTGGGTAACAATGAAAAATATGCCCGAAGAACATTATGATATATATGATCTGCCACAATATGTAGACTTTGATTTAGACCTGTGGAATTTTGCAGGATTGGAAGACGATGATTTTGATCGCTATAGAAAAGAGTTGAACTTGTATTACGGTCTTGTTACTAACAGTAATATAGATAGAGCCTATAAGTTTTATGGCCTTAATAAAGAAGCGGTAATGAATCATTCTTATCCTGTTAACAAGTATTGCGCGATGGAGTTTGTGACGTGTGAAACCAAGTCGCATTTGGAGGGCGATATAAAATGGAGTAAAAAGGACATTTTGAAGGCGACAAATAAAGTTGTTAAGTTTTTCTATTAACGAAAGGGTTTTTGCATGACTAATGATACGATGAATTTCAAGAAGCATATTTTCACTGACCTCGAAATCTCCGAGAAGGTTAAGAGTGGCGAGTATTTCTATAATACGCTCCTGACCATTAACGAGGAAACTGGCAGCAAGCGAACCGTACTGAACTTTGCGGCGAGACACGGTTACCTGAATACGTTGGCTGCGCTGCGCGATGCTGGGCTGACCTCCGAGCAGATTAACGAAACCTTCCCGCTGTTCACGGCTGCGAAGAATAACCAGATTGCCGCCATGGAGGCCATTCTCTCAATGGATGGCGAAACGTGCGACATGGATCTTGAGGTTCAGATTCGCGACAACGGGCGTAACCGCTACTTTGCCGACATGCTGTTCTACTTCTGGGAGTATATCCCCAAAGTCTATGGAAAACTTCAGGACGGGCATGTGCGCGCGTTCTGGGTGATGGTTTACTATGGTATCAATACCTCGACAAAGAACAAGATGGGCTACACTATTTCGGACCTAGTGTACCTGAATCGCATCCACAAGGAAACCAAGATGATTTTCGAGTATGCGTCACAGTACTTCAATCTGCCGATGCCCAACTTCAATAATTTGGATGAGATTCGTCGCTTCTTTGAGGATGTGCGCGCGTCTGAGTTGTCTTCTGTTGTCGATAGTTACGGTTTCCCACACTGTTTCATCTAGCCTACACAAACTTTCCACAAAAAAACATAATTAACAGGGTGAAATTGTGGAGGGATTATGCCTATAATTAAAAACAAAAGTTCTAAAATTAAAATCACAACAGAGATAAGAAAGTATTTTGACGAAATCAGTGATTTACTATTGGAACGAGAAAAATTAATCAAAAGCGAAAAAGAAATCTTTACAAAAGAAATCATAAATGAACTGGAATATATTCGCAGAAATATATATGAAATATTTTTTTATTGTAGCAGCGATGTTAGGTATGAAAACCCAGAAGATAAGGAAGAGTTAAAGGTTTGGTTTAATATTATAAAAGAAACACAAGAAAAAATTACTGAAGTCATCAGTGCCACCAAACAAAAAGAGTTAATTTGTGCAATTATTTTACAGGGAACAGAAAAACTCGCCACATCATCAAGAATAAATGAGTTTAATAATTTTCATACTCAATTTACGATCACGGAAAAAAGAAATAAGAAAAAACAACAAGACGAACCTGAAGAGGAGGAGGAGTCGGCAATATATTCTTATGTAAATATGTTAGATTATGAATTTTTAAGGTTACATAAAGAAGAAGTAATCTCTGCGGCGTTTCCGGAATTCAAGATAGAGATTATGTCTAGTATGTGGAGAGAGCATGACAAAGGGAATGTACAAATTATTGACAATTTGATTCATAGAATGTATGATGCCTCAACATATTTTAGTTTGTTGGAAAGTATGCTTTTGTTGATAAAATCAGAAATTTCTCTTATTTATAAAAACCCAAATATAGACTTTTCGAGAATTTATATGGCCGAGGAGCCAATGAATGACGAGGAAATTGGCGATGAAGACGTAGATTCTGAGGTGGGCGCAGAGGCTCCAATTGAAACAGAAGCAGAAGAAGTTGATAGCGGTGTAAAAGCCTCAAGTGAAGACAATTATGAGGATGGTACTGGGGAAGAATATCTTAATATTAAAAAATCAAAAGAAAATACTATTCCGGACGAGTCAATGAAGGGGCTGTTAAGCAGTTTTGAATTTGGATCTGTACTTGTTAAAGACAATGAAGATATAACTCTTGAAGGAGATCAGTTTAAATTATATGATAAATATATAAATTACCTTCGCGATAACTTTTTTAAAAGCGGTGAAAAAAATGGATAGAAAAATTTTTAAGACGACACTTCAGGCGTTGGCCGCACAAAATATAGAGTCATTTCCGGATGGTAGAAAACTTGTAAATAAGATAATAAACTTAATTACTAAGATAAAATCGCAACTTGGAAAAGAAGAAAAAGGCACAGAACAAATTATTGATTTGTTGACTGATGGTTTTTTTGAGGCGGTAACACTGTTTTTTAAAGAAGTTAAACTTGACAAAGACAAGGCTCGCAAAAACATTCTCAGTAGGTTTATTCTTCTTAATGAATCTATACTGGGTATAAAAGTTATTGGCGACAATGCCTCGCAACCAATAAATAAAAACGTACTACAAAGAAAAGATTTTGATTTGGATGGTTTTATTAACTCGCACACACAAAAACTTCTTTTAAAGATGACTTCGTTCTTAAACGATGCAACTGTTTTAAATAATCTATTAACAAACGACCCATCTTTGCGCGACCAATTCAAAATCTTTGCAGAAAAGAAATTTACAGATTTTAAATTTGAAAAAATGAATAAACAAGATGGATTTGCACAAAACATACAACTGGTTACAAAATATTTGATTTTATTAAAACAAATGGCGCAACTAACTCTTGATGTGGATTATGTTGCTGATCAAGACGCAGAGAGAAGGGCGAATATAGGTAGCGCCGGTCCATCTTCAGCGAAACAAGATGAGGATTATATAAAAAAGATACATAATAAATACACCAGTTTGAAATTATCAGAGTTATATAGATTGGTTGATGCCGATAAAAAACTAAATACAAATTGGCGCGGTACGAAATTGGTTAAAGAAGGAGCCAAAGAAGATAGGGCCGCAAAACAGGAAGAGCGCGATAGACTCGCCAAACAAGCAGATGACTTTTTAAAAGCAGCAGAAGCAAAACCAACAGCGGTAAAGGCGGCAGCAGAGCCAGAGGCGTCGAAAGAAGACGAACCTGTGTATGTCAATAAGTATAGTGAGAAAAAAAACGCAAATAAAGAAATTACCGAGGCTTTGTACACGTTTTTAACATTGAAAGAAATTGCTTATGTATTTTGGTTTTTGGCACATGGCTTTAATAATTTATTGTCATACACTTCAATTGTTAGAAAAAAGATTTTTGACAACCTGGAAAGAAGTTCAGAAGACGTACAATCTTACGCCACACAAATTAGAGAGTTGAATCTGGCATTTGATAGTTTCCGTAACACAATTGGAAGCACTATTAGCAAAACAGAAATTAACTTTACGAACAGTATGAACGAACAGTTTAAAAGGATTAATAGTTTTATAGAGAACGAAAGCGATCAACACAGCGACATATTGGTTAACTCGTTAAAACTAATACAAAATAAGGGGTTTTTTGAAATCGGCTCAGAATCGTTAATATTTTTAAACGGTATGATTGATTCGTCCGGAGAGCAGTTTATTAACAGGGCGGTTGGCGGCTTCAATATTGTTGCCACTAAGGATAGAACTCATGTCAAAACATTTGAAGATCCGTCTTTATATTTGTTTAATAAAATCAGACAGGACATCTTAACACGAATTATTATAGCGGCAGTCCCTAGGGTGTCAGATACAGAAGGCGGTATTGACAGTAGTGTTGTGTTAGATGAAATAGCCAAAGATTTTGTTTATAACATTACCATGTATTTAAACAAAGACAAAAAATTTAAACTAAAGTTTGAACGATATGTTGTTAATTTTTATGAGAAGATCCAGAAAGATTTTGAAGATACAAAAGAGCAGTGGGGTGGAATACTATCAAACGTAGACAAATTGGGGGCATGGGCAAACTCAGTACAAATAAATGATTTGGAAACAGACATTACCCCAGCAAAAAATTTATATAATTTGGTCATCTACGAGTTTATCGGGTTCCTTCCCAAGATTAAAACAATCACAGAGGTAACACTGAAGGTATTCGGAACAGGGTTTGTCGAAAAAGTTTTAAAGGAAAAAGACAGTGATAAAAAAGACCGCAACCCTGGTGATGTTTATTTTAATTCTACTGTTGAACACAAATTTACTGGAGACTTGCAAAAATTATTCCAAACATTTATGAAGTGTAAAAAAATACATAGACTAATATATAGTATTAATAAAGAATATAATAAAAGCAATATTTCAATAGTACGTAAGGTTGAATTAACAAAGTCATTTGTTGCTGCAATTACCGAGTTGAACAATGATATTAGCAATAATTTCTTTGGAGCATTGGATAACTCGCTAAAACAGACAATTAGAGATTCAATGGAAGGGTTTGGGCAATCTTTAGAAAATTCAAAAAGTGGGTTGTTTCTATTAGAAGACAGTATTAAAACGTTCGTTGAACAGGTCAAAGATACATTTGATGCAGTCCCAACATTTGAAGATGAGAAATCAGATTCAAAATTATCTAATTATTACAAACAATTATTCTTTAAACGCATTCCGTTTATACAAGCGGTTCACTCTATCGAACAGGGAGAAGACATAAGGGCTGAATTTCTTACTCTTATACGCAGAGTTATTGTGTTAATTATATTAGAGGCATATTATCCCGGCGTTAACTTCAGTAAAATTGGCAGCATGAATGAGTTTAACAATTCTACTGTTGTTATGACACTTAAGGGTATATGTGAAATTTATAATCTGGACTATGATGCAATAATGAAACAAGGCATGGTTTCTAGTGACAACTTTGGAAGTACGTCTGGTTTAAAAAAGGTAATAAGTGAATATCTGGATTACTTTGTTAGTATGGCGCTATCAAAAGACCCTGAGAATAAATCCAGGAGTGTTGAAGATGATAAATCGGCGTATAATGCGGTTGTTGAAATAGTAAATAATTTGCTTAATATATCTGAAGAAGACAAAATAATTGCAACACGAAACGCAGAGAAGATTTTTGTAATTAAGGTTGGAAGTACGGAGAAAGTAAAAGAGTTTATACAAACAACAAAAGGAAATATTAAAACGAGAGATTTTTTAAAGCAAATTTTAGAGTCCGTTTTAAAGGTCTATAAAGATGTAGCAAAATCAGAGTTGAGCAAATACAAGAAAAGAATATCACAAAATGAAAAGAAGTTAGACCCAACAAAACAAAAAAATGATAAGGCTAAGAAAGGCGAAGTGAAAACTGATGGCTAACGATCATTATACCCTACCCAAAAAACTATATGGTGATATGCCGTGGATAACTGTTGACTCATCAAACATTAAGCGTATGTATTATGTCGAGAGATCGAAGCAGTTATACATAGAGTTTATGAAGAAGACTGTGGCGGTGAGTGCCGATGATTCACAAGTCTATGTGTATTTTGACGTAGAGCCGCAAGAGTTTAATAAACTTCGGAACGCTGAGTCAATTGGGAAACAATTCTGGGCTGGTATTCGTGACGTGAAGAAGTTTGCGCGTGTGATCTTTACCGACCCTGACAACTTGCCCACCAAGAAGGCAAAGAAAATCAAGGTGTCTAGGTAGGCAGATTAGTTTTCTAAGTTCATAGCAAGCGAATCTTCTTCTTCTTTGAGGTCTTGCGAAAAAGTTACAGTACCAAAACCTTTCTGATACTTATGATTAACAATTTGCTTATACAGCGTTTCATTGGTTATGTTCATAAGCGACTCTTTAAACACGTCAAAAAATTCCATGGACCCTATTCCAGAAACATTATACAACAGTTCCGCAAGCAAGTTTTCTGAGTAAATGTTTTTCCAGAAGTCGTCGCCAATCTTAAAGCAGTGACCAAGTTCGGGAAGCGTAATGCTGCCATCGCGAATCTTGCCAACATAATCATTGCCGCTTTGGTGGTGAAGTTTGCAGTACTTCACAAACAGTTGGCCAGACTCTGCACCCAAGAAGCCATGTACCAGTGCCTGTAGTTCCTTCTCTGTAGTCGGGTAGCGAGTGTTCAGGGCGTCAGAGAGGCGCGTCCACGAACGACGAGAGGTGCCTTTAAGTTTAATGTCGGCATCCGGCGCAGGGTCCAACTGATCTGGGAATGTCGTTATGTAACTTGTGATCAGATGATTTACCTTGTTTTCATTGGCCCATGCTAACCAAATGTTTGCATCTGGCGCAAAGTCCATTAAATACCAACGATCAAGTTCGGGCGCATCTAGAGGGTTAACAAAATATTTGTCAGTGTCCGGGTTGATTGCGGCGAAAATACGTGTCTGTGGATGTAGGACATTCGCGCCTATTCTCCTGCTATCAGTGAGTTGGAACAGGCAGTTGCGCACCACCTCTTTGGCCCGGTTCAGTTCGTCAAAAATAATTAAACAAGGACGATCACAAGCAGCCTTCAACCAATATGGAGGCAACCATTGAAGAGTTTCTTGATTAGTAATTGGGTAACCAAGCACGTCCACCTCAGAGATTAACGATGCGCGTATATTATAAAACTCCAAATTTTTGTAGGCTGCATACTGTTCAACAATGGAAGACTTCCCAATTCCATGTACTCCAACCAACATAATTGGGTGCAGAATGGTTTCAAAAAAGTATAGGCACTGTTCAAGAAGCTCGGAGGTAGGCATGTTAAACCTCAATGATTTTGTAATGGTCCTGAATGTTGTCCTTTTTAAACTGGGCCTTTTTCAGAATGCCGCGATTCTTAGCCCAGTCCAGCGCAATCTTAACGTCACGAGGCGGCACGTCCTCAATGTTGTTATAGCACACGTCTTGAAGAATGCAAAGGCAATCTTCGTCGTTGTACGCTTCTCCTACGCGCCCATCCCAATCCTCGCCAAGTTCGCTAAGCAAGCACTCAGCAGAGTTTTGGAGTTGTTTCGCGCTATAGTACCTACGCGCCTGAACATCGTGAATAATAACATACTGGGTCATGGTTCGATCCTTTCTAAATACTTAAGTTCTTCGGCCACAATAAAAACATTATCAAGTTGCAATACTTTGATTGCGTCATTCTTTGTTGGTTTGCGGGTTTGCCACCATTCCCACACTTTGTTATTTTCGCGCACAACACAAAAGTAATTGTA
>DITM01000065.1:1101-2618 GCA_002422845.1 Candidatus Paracaedibacteraceae bacterium UBA6184 | reverse complement strand
TGTCGAAGAGCATCAGCAGCAACAGATCATGATGGACGCGCAACTACAAATCAAAGACGAACATCTTTCAGTGAACTTAACAGTTCAGCATTTACTCGGAGCGGATAAAAAACGCATCGGTTTCATGTTGGTCATTGAAAACATCAGTAATGAAAAAAGGCTTAAATCAACCATGTCGCGCTACATGGATCCTTCCATTGCCAACCAACTGGTTGCAACCGGTTCAGATATATTAGGTGGTAAAAACGTAGTCTGCACCACCCTGTTTTCTGATGTGCGTGGGTTCACCACATTGACCGAACAGCTTGGCGCACAAGGCACTGTGTCGTTATTGAACGAATATTTCACCATAATGGTCGATTGCATCCAGCGGGAAGAAGGGATGTTGGATAAATTTATCGGCGATGCGATCATGGCTGTTTTCGGCATCCCGGTGATTCATAACGACGATGAAGACCGTGCTGTACGCACAGCTATTGCCATGATACGTGAATTAAACGCGTGGAATATCAAGCGTGCTGAAGAAGGAAAAATGCCATTGGATATTGGCATTGGGCTAAATACCGACACCGTCGTATCTGGCAATATTGGATCACAAAAGCGCATGGATTTCACCATTATCGGCGATGGTGTCAATTTAGCAGCAAGGCTAGAATCGGCCTGCAAGCAATACGGTGCGCATATCCTAATCAGCGAATTTACCTACGTCAAACTCAAAGACACCTATCGAACACGTGAAGTTGACTACGTTGTTGTCAAAGGAAAAACCGAACCTGTAGCCATTTTTGAAGTTCTGGATTACCACAATGAGCAGACCTTTCCCAATATTATAGAAGTGGTATCGCTGTTTAAAAACGGCTTAAGCAAATACAGGAAGCGTCATTGGCAACAAGCCATAAGCCTGTTTAAGGAAGCGTTAATACTTAACCCTACCGATAAAGTGTGTCAGTTATATTTGGACAGATGTTATCAGCTTGAACACGCTGGAGTCGGTGAAGACTGGAATGGCGTGTGGGTTATGGAATCAAAATAATGGCCTAGTTCAAAAATGGCTTATTTTGGGTAACAAAGACAATAGAATACCTGGCCTGGTTCAAAAATGACGTATTTTGGGTAACACAGGCAATAGCAATCCTACCCGCATTTTGAGGGTATCGATCATGCGGCGGTTGAGCCGAAAGTTATTTTAAGCGGAAACGGAAGGTCGCCGAAATAACTCGAAGCCGAGCAACTCTAACCAATGCGGATGCGGTTTTCCATTCAGCAATTCTGCTGGGCTTTTACCAACCCGTTCAGGTCGCTCGCTACGCATGAACGTTTTGTGGTTTAAGAAGAAACGCAACAGATCTAAATAGCCTTGGCCCAATACTGCTACCGCAAATCACATTAACCCATAAATTACAATCGGATACATAATAAATAAGACTAAGATCAGGCATTACCCTGATAGAATGCAGGCCATTACTTGACCCCGAAATAACTTGATTGGGGTCCTGGGTGAGTAGACCTGCCAAGTC
>DITM01000065.1:0-1048 GCA_002422845.1 Candidatus Paracaedibacteraceae bacterium UBA6184 | reverse complement strand
ATGTCACTCGGCCTTCTCTGTTGCGGCTATTTAGTATTTGCCGCCAATAGGGGTTGTAAGCCCAAACCCTCGTAATTTTTTAAATAATTAAAATACAATTACTTAGTAAGATATTACCACATGAATTTGGAAGAAAAGGCTTTTTTAAAGCGTTCTCATAAACGATCGTTTGTGAGATTCTTAATTATGTACCGTCACAAATACGATTCAATGGACATTTTCGGTTCTCAAAACTCATTCTCGAAATAATTTGTAAGATTCCACACGGATATGAGTTTTGAGAATGATGTAATCGTCTTCAGTAAGGATTATGTTCCATTGATTCCTTACCAAAATACCTGTAATTGAGTAATTAAACTTAAATTATTTTTGTCATCATATTGATTTTAAATAACTAAAAAAATTACGAGGGTTTGGGCTTACAACCCCTATAAAGATGCAGAATTAACCGAAGCGGTTAACAAAAACAAATTGACTGAGATAACTTGTAATGGGCAAACAATACCGTAGCAACATAATGGCATCCATCCACGAAACCGCTGAAGATTTGTATGAAGCGGGGCTAATGGAAAAACGCACGATGCGGGAATTTGATGGACTGTGTTTAACGCCCATTAATCCTTTAAAACCTGAAGAGATTCGCGATATTCGCGAACGCGAAAACGTCAGCCAAGTTGTTTTCGCCAATTATCTGAACGTTTCAAAAGGCATTATCAGCCAATGGGAACGAGGAGAAAAACGCCCTTCCGGCACTTCGCTTAAGTTACTGTCATTGGTTGAAAAAAAGGGGCTTTCGGCAATTTCTTAGCTTGTAGATCAAAAGCTGGACAATCTAACCCAAAGCCACGAACACCGCATACTCCAGCAATAATTTCAGTCCTTTTTAACAGCTTTATCCACAGCTTTTGTGGATTGCTTTGCCTTCAGCGGTTTGTCGCTCTTGATGAATCGGCTTAGGCCATTATTTTCCATCCAGGCATATAAAGTCGTCGGCGAGCAATCCATAATCCGGGCGATACTGGTCTTATGCACGTCTTTTTTCAGTAAG
>DITM01000051.1 GCA_002422845.1 Candidatus Paracaedibacteraceae bacterium UBA6184 | reverse complement strand
TTTTCGCAATTCTAGTTATTAGTATACAAAGTGTTTTTGAAGTGTCAAGAACAATCTGTGACTGTATCCATTAGATTGAAAATGTTCCGCCACGCGCTCTTTGGCGCAGGTTCGCCCCTGGGAATACAGTATATTGTGTCTAATAAAAGAATGAGTGGGGCGAAAGGCGCTGCAGTTGTCTAGAGCTAATGACTACTTTAGATTCGTGAGTATGCAGGTAAAAGTTGCATATACGTCTTGGCTTAAGAGTGAAAGCATTAATGATTATTCAAACTGAGGTTCAACGCCAAGCATGGGAGCAATACGAGTGATGATGCGGCCACCTAAGGGGGCGGCGTTCCATCCGGCAGCTGTAAAACCATAGGTGCCTTGGATGGCTTGGGGTTCGTCTAAGGACACGAATACTAAGTATTCAGGATTATCTAGGGGGAATACACCAAAGAAAGAGGTTAGGTTGCGACCATCTTTTAAGTAACGACCCTTTTCAACTTTTTCAGCGGTACCTGTTTTTCCGCCGATAAGATAGCCTTGTACTTTTGCTTTGCGAGCTGTTCCCTCTTCTAAGGTTTTTTGCATTAATCCACAGAGTAGTTTTCGATCTTTTTCAGTGATTAACTCACCGACGCCAGAGTCTGGGCGATCTGGGTTTTTTAATAGTGATATTGGTAAGTGTTGTTCTGTCAATACATTCGTGATGGATTGCATGAACTGAATAGGGCTGGCTGCTAATCCATGTCCAAATGCAATTGTCATGCAGGATCCACGTGATGGTTTTGAAGGAAGTAGGGGGCGGCCTTTTTCTGGCAATTCAATAGAGGGCTTGTCGCATAAGCCCACTTCACGTAAAAATTCCATTTGCTTTTCGGGTCCAATGGACAATGCCATAAGCGCGGAACCAATGTTGGAAGAGTGAAAGAAAATTTCTTCCACAGTTAACGGACGACGTTGACCTCCGCGATAGTCTTTAATGCGGAATTTTCCAAGTGCTAAAGGTTGGGAAGCATCAAAGACTGCATGTACCCCACCTTTGCCATGTTTTAAAAACAGGGCAGTGTTTAGAAGCTTCATGATAGAACCTTGCTCATAAACACCCAAAGTGTTGCGGTTAAATGCATTTTCACCACCCATGGTTTTGGGGTTGTTGGGATCAAAATCTGGAGCAGACACCATGCCTAATATTTGCCCTGTTTTTAGGGAAATAACCATGCCGCTGCCACCTTTAGCTTTGAACTTTTCCACACTTTGCTTAAGTTCATTGTGCAAGATATGTTGAATCGGTAATGAGAGCGATAGTTGTACTTCTTTGTTGGGGTCTTTCAAAATATGATCAAATTGCTTTTCAACGCCTGCAGTTCCATTGCCATCAATATCGGTGACGCCAATAACGTGTGAGAACAAATTGCCTTGGGGATATATACGTTTTTTTTCAAATTGGAAATCTAGTCCTGGTAAACCAAGTTCAATAACGCGTTGTTGATCTTGGGGTGATAAGTTTCGTTTCAACCACACGAAGCCTTTTTCTGCTGTTAGTTTTTTATAAACAACATCCACATTTAAATCAGGGAAGGTTGCGACTAATTTCTTTGCAGCATCCATTGGATCAAGAATCATTTTTGGGTTGCCGTAAAGTGAGGCAGTGATGAGTGTTGTCGCAATGACGTTTCCATGTGCGTCTAAAATTTTACCGCGATCAGCGCCTTCCATTACATAGGCTTGACCTGCGCTACCTAAGCGGTCTGATTGTAACATCATAATGTCGACCAAACGAATTTGTATTATCATAAATACAGACATGAAAGCGACAATTAATACTAATAATCGTAATCTAATTTGCTTTAGTTGAGAGGATAACACATTTTCAACTGAGCGCATGTTTTGGTGTTGAGAGGGCATTAATTGATCCCTCCTGGTAAGTCTTGAAACAAACTTTCTGGAATAGATAGTGGGCGTTCTCTGAAAGGAATACCTTTTAGAGGTCTAAGTTGTGTGGGTTGCAAAGGTTGCCAGCCTGGTAAGTGTTTTTCAACAAGTTTTTGTAAATAGGTTGGGTTGCTGACATGTCCCCACTCAGCTTCCAAAATATGGAGGTGTTTTTTCTCTTCATTAATTTCATGAATAATGCGCAAGAGTTCGTCTTCCATTCGAACTACTTGATGCTTTAATTGGAACAAGCCTGTTGCTAAAACAATGCTAGATCCTAATATCCATAAGGTTAGTCGACGCATTCCCTAGAAATCCTCTAATTGAATCCTGAACTCACCTCAACAACAATCGTGTATTTACTACATTCTTTTTATCGTAAGTCTTAATTAGCGTTCAGTTTCAAATTCCCATTGTTTATCTGTTAATATTTTTTCTACTACTCGTAAACGCGCAGATCTTGATCGGGGGTTTTGTTTTATTTCAGTGTCCCCAGCCGTGATGCCATTGCGTTTTACATACTTAAATATTGGTTCACAAACGTTAATATTTGGTAAATGACGTGAAGAATTATGCATTGGTTCACACCATGTACGAAATTCGCGTTTCACACAACCGTCTTCCAGCGAGTGAAACGAAACGATTCCTAACCGTCCGCCCTGATTTAATATATTGGGAGCTTTTTTTAAAAACGTTTCTAATTCGCCCAATTCGTCATTTACAGCAATCCGAATTGCTTGAAATGTGCGTGTTGCTCCGTCAATATCACTTGACCTGTCGCGAGGTACAACTGAACGCACAATGTCAGCCAACTCTAAAGTTGTTTGAATTACTTTGTTTGCCCTTGCCGCTATAATGGCCCGCGCAACTTTGCGAGATAATCGTTCGCCACCGTAGTGGAAAACGACAGCAGCCAAGTCACTTTCAGACCATGTATTTACAATCGTTTCTGCTGTTAATCCATTTTGGGACATTCGCATGTCCAGTGGACCATCTTGACGAAATGAAAATCCACGTTCTGCTTCATCTAATTGGGGAGAGGAAACACCCAAATCCAATATAACCCCATCTACTGTAGGACAGTTAAGAGCCTGCAAATGTTCATCTATCTGACTAAACACCCCCCTTACAAACTGAAAGCGATCTCCGAATTCATTTTGTAATTGAATTGCTGCTGTTTCGGCCGAGGGGTCACGATCAATTCCAATCACCCGAACACCCGTATCGTGGCTTAATATTTCTTTTGTATACCCACCTCGACCAAATGTACCATCCACATAAACACCACCAGGACGTAGATTTAAACATGCAGTAGCCTCATGTACCATTACTGGAATGTGCAAACCACCATCACTATTCACAGTGACCACCTTGTACATTTTGATTTAACTGCCCAAGAGATAACGACACATTGGATTGGCTTAACCGTTGGCGTGCTTGTTTTAAAACACCATCATAGGTTTCAGGTGCCCAAATTTCAAAGGTGCGACCTTTACCCACAAACACAGCTTTTTCGGTGATTCCGACATGAAGTATCAATTCTTCACTTAGAATGATACGTCCTTCAGAATCTAAAGTCATCAATTTGCTGTCGGCTAATAACACCGCAGCTAGATCCTGTTGTTCTTGGGAATAAACACCAATTCCATCAATAACCCGTGTCAACTGTTCCATACGGTCCATCATCATGCCTTCAAGCGCAGGTTTCTGGAAAGAACGAACCACCGCAAATTCTTCCATAGTTCCTTGTTGTAAGACGTGACGAAAAGTTGAAGGCAAGCTGACTCGCCCCTTTTTGTCGACCTTATGAACAAATGTTGACAGAAACAGTTTCATTTATGCGTTTTCTCTCCCTATATATGGTATAGCATGGGATTTTATGGGTTTCAATGACAAAATATAGGTAATTTGTAAATTTTTTATTTATAACTTCTTTATGTGTTGAATCTTTTATTAAAAAGAACTATTCCTAAGTTTAGAAAAAGTAACCGTATAAGCAAAGTAAACAATAGAAAATGCGCAGTATTACAAAAATTATTGAGTTGGTTGATATATCTGTCCCTAATGTATTTATAAAATATGATGCTTATCAACTGTTGGCGGACAGAGTGGGGCTCTCTAGACAAGCCTTACGAACGCATAAAGATAAAATTATTTCTGAAGAAATCGTCACTCAATTTCAAATCGATCTAAAAGATCTGATTCAGGGAAAGCCACTTCACCGTATTTTAGGATATCGGTACTTTTGGAAAGATAAATTTGAACTATCGTATGATACTTTGGAACCCCGTCCTGATACAGAAACTTTGATTGAAGTGTGTTTAAAATATGTGCCTAATAAAGAAACGGCATATCGTATCTTAGATTTGGGCACGGGATCGGGCTGTATTTTAGCATCGTTGTTACAAGAATATCCAAATGCGTTGGGTGTCGGCGTTGATATTTCCAAAGGAGCCTTAGAAACAGCGAACACGAATGCTGATTATTTAGGAATTTCTGATCGCGTGGAATGGATGCAAAGTGATTGGCTAACCAATGTGCAAGGTACATTTGATGTTATTATTTCCAACCCTCCCTACATTCCCTCATTAGACATTCAAGGATTGTCTGAAAATGTTCAAGGTTACGACCCTTTAAAAGCGTTAGATGGAGGCGAAGACGGTTTGGATGCTTATCGCCAATTAGCAGAGCAGTTGCCATCTATCATCAAAGAAAATACTCTGATCATTTTAGAAATTGGATACGATCAGGGCGAATCAGTTCCCACTTTATTCAAAGAACACGGATATAATATTGTTACCTTAGAAAAAGATTATGGCGGTAACCCAAGATGTTTGGTATTGCGTAAGTAGTCCTGATCTTCATTTTGTTCAGAGTTTGTTAATTTTTTAGAGAAAATTGAGAAGCTGTATGTTGTGGTGGGTAAAACCGGGAGCAGGTTTTTCGGCGGAGGGCCGCCAGCAAAGTGGGTCATTCACGGAGGGCTCCATCGGGGCACGAGGCCAAAAGGGCAACCTGCGGTTGCATCCATAAAATTAGATCCGATGTAGTCTGACACATTTTACAAACAACAATCTGCTATAATTCCGAGGACACATCAAAAGTTTCAAATTATCTTTCAACGATAGAGTGCTGCAGGCTGGCGCGTAAGCACGCGCAGTACGATTTGATAGCGGCAGTTGACGCTTTGTGCGTAAAGTGCCCTTGAGCTGCATAAACGCAGAGGCATTCTGAGATCTATCTAACAGGCATAACGTCAGGCTGCTTTAGCGACCCGGGGATAGTTTTGGATTCATCTTTTTGATCAGTTGTAATGTTTCATCTTCTAAGACTTGAACGCGGACTTGCAGGACGCCTTCACCAGGGCTTGATGCTATTTTTAAGAAAGCGGCTCTGGATAAATCTAGAATACGAGTTGATTTTCCGGGAACATAGGGGCCGCGGTCGGTTACTAATACAATCACCGTTTTTTTATTTTTAAGGTTAGTCACTTTTATAAGTGAGGGGATCGGCAACGTTCTGTGAGCTGCGGTTAACTTATGTTGGTTGTACGTCTGACCAGATGCGGTTTTCTTGCCATGGAAATCAGCACCATACCAGGATGATGTACCGATTTGATCATAGTAATAGCATTTTTGCGGAGTATAGGTTTTTCCATAGATGCTGTAAGATGCCCAAGTGCCACCTACAAAGTAGGCATCATTGCGACCTCGACAAAAGTCAACGCGATCTTCGATATCGGGTTCTTCGCATCCGATTAAAAACACCGAACATATCATTAAGAGATACGATAACCGTCCGGAATATAATTTTATAGGTCTTAATATATTCATAATCATGAGCAAGAGATTACAATGTGAGAGAACAAAAATCCATAGAAAAGTTTCATAAAATACGCCAAGGATTATTTTTTTAAAAATCCTTATTCTGTTGATAGTTCGTTTGCTTAAGGACGGAGTGATTTTGGGCGTACCTTAAGAGGGTGTGAATCTTCAAAATGATATGGAGGTGCTTTGTGTTGTGGTTGAGGATAAGACCAGAAATAGCTGTTAGGTTGAGGGCTTTATCTGAGTATATCCTAAAGGGTGCAGGAGCAAATCAACGCTTGAACTGTGTAACCTTTAAGAGTGTAATCTGTATCTGAGTAAATCGGATCCAAAACTTATCGAGTCCAACTTACGATGCTATTAAACATTTATAAACGTTCTGACATCATAATAATCAGTGTTGTTTGAAAGGTACATGATGCTTGATGGTGCGTTGCTGAGTTTAGTTGAACGTATTCCGCCCGTTCGAATTTTTGGGCGTGTACGTTCAGTTGTGGGCTTAAGAATTGAAGCTGAAGGATTATCATCGTTTGTGTGTATCGGTACCATTTGTAAAATAGCGAAGGATCAAGGTAAGTTTATTCGTGCAGAGGTGTCTGCAATTAAAGATCATCTTGCTATTTTAATACCGTTTGGTTCAGTTGATGGAATCGCAGCTGGATCATCGATTGAGATGCTCAGCAGTGATAACTGTATTTATCCGTGTGAGAAATGGTTGGGCCGAGTCTTAAACGCATTTGGTGAGCCTGTTGATAGTATTGGAACATTGCAACACGGCCCTGTTCCTTATCAGATTAATAGTATGCCGCCGAATGCCCATCAGCGAGGACGAGTGCATGCGAAGTTGGATCTTGGGATTCGTTCGTTAAATACATTTACGCCCTGTTGTGACGGACAACGTATGGGGATTTTTGCAGGATCGGGCGTGGGTAAATCGGTGTTAATTTCAATGATGGCGAAATTTACCTCTGCCGATGTAATTGTGATTGGATTGATCGGTGAACGTGGGCGTGAAGTGCAGGAATTCTTGCAAGAATATTTAGGTGAAGAAGGTCTAAGACGTAGCGTCGTTATTGTTGCAACGTCTGATGAACCTGCGTTGGTGCGAAGGCAAGGTGCATTTACGACAATGGCGGTTGCGGAGTATTTTAGAGATCAAGGTAAACATGTATTGTGCTTGATCGATAGCTTAACGCGATTTGCATTGGCTCAGCGTGAGATTGGCTTATCCATTGGAGAGCCACCAACCACACGTGGCTATACACCGTCTGTGTTTGCAGAACTGCCAAAACTATTAGAGCGCGCAGGGCCAGGAATTGAAGGGCAAGGGAATATCACCGGTTTGTTTTCGGTATTGGTCGAAGGTAGTGATATGGATGAACCCATCGCAGATGCCGTGCGTGGCATCCTGGATGGTCACATTGTTTTGGAGCGAAAGATAGCAGAGCGAGGGAGATTTCCAGCCGTTAATATTCTGAAGAGTGTTTCAAGAACAGTCATGGTGTGTAATTCAGACGCTGAAAATGATCTGATTCGAAAAGCCAGAAAATATATGGCGTTGTATGAAGATATGGAAGAGTTAATCCGAATTGGAGCGTATCGTAAAGGAACAGATCCAGATACGGATAAAGCAATTGAGTTGAACGAGCACTTTGAAGCCTTTTTGCATCAGAGGCCCGATGAACATTCCAGCATCGCCGATGGGAATGAGCGCTTGTCCCAAATTCTAAAAGGTATTTAAATGAAAACGTATCTGGTCTTAATCAAGCAAGCAAAGGCAGAAATCGAGCAAAAGCAAAAAGAGCTGAACCAAATATTGCGAGACAAACTAAATTTGGAGCAGCAAATAGAGCATTTGCTTGAAACGTTTGAGCGTGAGCAAGTGGGGGTTTCTTTGCATAAAACATTTTTTAATCCAAAGTATTTTGATCGTATTAGTAACAAAATAAAGGCGTATAGCCATTTGCTGAAAACTAAAAATGGTGAATATGAATCTTTAAAAGATCAGATATTTGCATTGTTTACACGAAGAAAGCAATATGAAGTGTTGTTAGAAAACATAGAACGTCGGTTAGCTGTTGAGCATCAGCGAAAGGAGGCTCAAGAGATTGAAGATTTATTTAGACCAAATTCTAGGTAATGTATTTGGAATCATATTAGGTGGCTCAAGGGCGCTTTACGCGCCAAGAGCGGCGGGTTGCCGCTATCAAATTGCTCTGCAATTTGCTTGAGCCAGTAGCAGTGGAGGTTGATAACATAGGGGGTGCGGAAGGGGTGATGTAACTACGCACCGTCTTATTGATACCTTAAGTTGGGTGGACGGCTGTTGCTTAAAACGAACCTGCGCTCTCTAAAGGACGGGCACTGATCACTTATCAGATGCAGTTGAGCCTTGGCGGGCTTACTCAACGTTCACATGGGTGGGTAGAAATTGAGTGGGGTAGGGTTCGTGAAGATCTGCCATTTTGCAGGAGATTTCTTTGACCTCTATACAAATTTCAGACTGCCCTGAAAAGTGGAGGGTGACTTCATTTTCTGTGGCGTGAAGCGAGAGCAGATTATAAAGTTTTTCCGGATGATGAGTGTGGATATTCTTTTTTCGAACGTTTAATACGTGATCAAAATGAATTCCGCTGTGGACTCTGACCTTTATTGGATCTTCTGGGTTCAGAAATTTTTCCCAACAGAAGCGGTTGCTGAGCAATTTAAATGTTTGTTGATCTGCGTCGTGAACAAAGGAAGATGCGGCGACGACAGAATCTTGCAAGTGGGAAGAAATTACATGAATGTGATCATGATGTTGTGCATGCAACTTTATAGGCACATGAGGTGAGGTGGTGTTTTTTTTCATTTTTTACCCCAAAAATGGTGCCGATTGTCGGATTCGAACCAACGACCCTCTGATTACAAATCAGATGCTCTACCAGCTGAGCTAAATCGGCTTGCTTGTGTTAATATTAATATCGTTTTTACCGTACAAAGTCTAGAAAAAAATCTCTATTTAAGATACTTTTTTTTATTGTTTATTTAAAATAATAAATGTATTAATAGTCAGTTAATCTAAAGAGTTCTTATGAAAATCCAATCTTTGCACCCCATGACTATCGTAGTGTTAATCGCGACTATGCCCTTAGCTGCTGCGTCCTTAGATATGTTTTTACCCGCATTACCAGCAATGGTTAAAGAGTTTTGTACCACTGAAACAAGTATCCAAGTAAGTTTAAGTTTGAATATTGTTGCAAGTGCGATCTTTGGATTCTTTTCTGGAATTTTGTCAGATCACTTTGGTCGCAGACGATTATTTATATCTGCGATGTTTGGATTTACACTTGCAACTTATTTCTGTTCGCTTGCAACAGACGTAGTATTTTTTACGATGGCTAGAACATTGCAAGGCGCCGCATCGGGTGTCATTTTTGTAATGGTTACCACGATATTGTCGGATGTGTACACTGGCGTTAAAAAAGCACAGGTACTTGGCATCGCAACGTTTTTATTTCCGGTTGCTTTGGGGGTTGCCCCGTTTATGGGTGAAAAAGTATATCGTCACTTTGGATGGCCGGCTGTTTTTATTTGTTTAGCTGTTGTGTTGTTAGGGGTATCAATTATACTATTTTTTACACTTCCAGAAACAAAAGAAAAAGAAACGTCTTCCTTATCATTTTTAAATATTTTTAACGATGCAAAAACGATTTTAACGAAGCCCGCTTTTTTTGTTAATGCATTAATCCCCTCTGTATTTATGGGTGCGTTTATGGCGTTTATCGCATATAGCCCCTTTATCTATATTAATTACTTTGGGTTAGAGCCGGCATCGTATGTATATTATTTTATTACGCCGTTGTTATTTCAATTCATTGCAGGCATTGCCTATCAAGGGATCGTTAAAGTATTGGGCATTAATAAAACATTGTGGTGTGGGATCGTTTCAGCATTTTGCGCTTTGATGGTTATGTCTGGAATTTTTATGGGAATCCTTTCATCTAATCCCTTTAATACAATGATTGTGATGTTATTTTATAACTCAGCAATACCGTTTATTTTACCGACTGTTATGGCAAAGACGTTTGAAACATTCCCAACAAAAGCGGGTACTGTTTCATCATTGGCATCTGTGATTCGAAACATGGCAATGGCTGCTTATATTTACACCGCAGGATGTGTATTTAACCAAACCCCGTTTCCGATTTTAGGGGTGTTGTCCGCCGGGATTATTTTATTTATTGTATTGAGTTTGATTTCACTCAAAATTTCCAAGCGGACATCTGTAGCTTAACGTTAACACCTAGCTATTTTGTAGTTAGGTGAACAGATCCATCCCATTTTTCGCCAGGAGGATTTGCTTTAAAGTTGCGGCACCGTTCAGCAAGAAGGTTAAGCACAGTATCTTCAGGAGCCTTTTTCAATCCACCCTCAATAAACTCTAACGCCTCATCCCAACGTTGTTCTAAGTAAACTTTGAACGCTTTTGTTGTTGCTGTTGCTAATTCCATCGTATGTTCAGACGGTAGAAGTGCGGGTTCATCAACCAATTGAGCCATTAATTCATAGATAACGATGCTTTCATTTTTTCCTTTTACTGCAACAACATCGACAGGGCGGAATAAAAATTTAGTTTTCAGTTTTTCATACATTACACCGCTGGCCATAATGCTGGTGCCATAGCGTTTGTTAACGCCTTCTAAGCGGGCAGCTAAGTTCACACCATCACCAAGAACAGTATAGTTCATACGTTCTTCAGATCCGATATTTCCAACAATAACACTTTGAGCATGCAAACCAATGCGAGTCAAAAATACAGGTTTGCCTTCCATTGTCCATTTGCGGTTTAATTCAACCAAACGTTTTTGACACATTAATGCCGTGTGACATGCATGAAAAGCGTGGTTCTGGTCATTGATGGGCGCGCCCCAGAAGGCCATAATTGCATCGCCAATATACTTATCAATGGTGCCGCCAGTTTCCATAATAATATGAGACAGTTCGTTTAAGTATTCAGATAAGTGTAGAGCAAGTTTTTCTGCCCCCATACTTTCAGAAATAGACGTGAACGAAACGATGTCAGAAAAGAATAGAGAGAGTTCTTTTTCTTTACCACCGAGTTTAATATCAACGCCTTTTGCAATCAGTTTTTGCACCAATGCTTTAGGCATAAACTTACCAAACGAAGTTAAGCTTTTCTTTAATGCTGCCATCGCATCGCGAATCGACTGAATTTCTGCAACGTTAGATGTGAAATCTAGATTGCCCGACATATCAAAGTTTTGGAGTCGTTTTATTTCTTGCGATAAAAATACGATAGGTCTTGAGATACGTCGTGATAAATAGTAAATAAAGAACGCAGATAAAATAAGTATTGTTATGGCCATCATCAGATTGTTTTGGTAACTTCGATTAATGAATCCTACAAACTCATCGGAAGGTGCAACAATACAAAGATACCATTCATAGGGGAAGTCTGCTGGGAATCGTGTAAAACTGCCAATATATTCAGTGCCTTGTTCTTCAAAAATGAGCAAAGGTTCTTTTGTTTTAGTAAATAGATCGTAGGCCTTTACAATCTCTTTACGATCCAAGGATTGTACCATTTGTGCTTTAATGTCAGTGCCTTGAATGAGCAATCCTTTTTTGGGATCTGGGTGTGCAATCACTTCACCAGTACCGTTGAAAATAAAGACAAGGCTTTTTTCGCTAATTTGAGCTGAGGCTAGGAATTGTGAATAGCCCCCTAAAGTTAAATCTGTACCAATAACTCCAAAAAATCCATCTCCATTACTATCTCCGGAACTTAACGGCGCAGATGCAGTAATCCCAGGAATGTTATAAATGGCAAAAATATAAATATTGCTCCAATTAAATTGGCGTGATTGAGCCACATTCGTATACCATTCACGAGTTCGGGGGTCATAATCAAATTTAGTAAGCGTTTCTTTTAAAAGAACGTGTTTATTCACATCTAAATAATAATAGGTT
Source organism: Candidatus Paracaedibacteraceae bacterium UBA6184 (assembly GCA_002422845.1). Classification (GTDB taxonomy): domain Bacteria; phylum Pseudomonadota; class Alphaproteobacteria; order UBA6184; family UBA6184; genus Bodonicaedibacter. The sequence goes on along the minus strand of DITM01000051.1, from coordinate 885 downwards.
TGTATTGGTTCAGCCACGCTTCGTTTGATCGTTTGTACGATAAATTTAATATTGCCAGGTAGTTTTTTGGCGGCATCGTTTTTAAAAAAATAGTCCCGGCCAGGGCGAATCATTTCCACATATAAAAGATCCCCTTTCTCTGATCCAGCATACATGCTGTCAATATGGGGGTATTCAGCCACAACGTTTGCTAAATATTCATACAGTTTTGGGTTGGATTCCATGTCAATTTCTTCGGGCTTTGTAATCATTCTTTGGCTGAGAACGGTAATTTTTTTTGCGCTTTCTAAGTAATCTGCGCTTTTTGAAATTGATTTTTCACTGATTTGAGACATGATGTCTTTAGAAAAATTCATAACTGCAGCACGGTTTGTAAAATAGGAGTAAAAAATAATGAGTCCATTAGACCCTATTAATAAAGCCAGAGATGCAGTAATAATATTAAAATGAAGATTATGGCTTTTCCAAAAATTTTTTATTTTGCGTAAAAATGACATGATATTTTTTTAACCTACCCTAACTTATTTAAAGATCAGCATAGAGTATGTTCGTTTATAAAAGCTTAATAGGTAAAATATTTCTTTGACAGGTGAGGGCGTGTTGATTGAAGGCGTGTTATAAGAACACGAGGGGAATTTGTGGGAAGAGTGTTTTGAAACCCATTGGATTAGATCCGATGTGTTGTGAGATGTCTTATTAAGAAATACGAGTGAGGGGAATTTTGACCCAGCAACGTGACGTTGCATCCATTAGGTTGGGGTGTATGTTTTGAACCCACCTTCGGCGTGGGAGGGGTAAGGTTTGAGACTGAAATTGAAATGATTTCGTGTGTAAGTGGTAGTATTCCTTTGGTTTTATTCGTTGTTAAAGTGGTTTACTTTTTTA
>DITM01000025.1 GCA_002422845.1 Candidatus Paracaedibacteraceae bacterium UBA6184 | reverse complement strand
TAAAAAAGTAAACCACTTTAACAACCGTGAGTCTTCGCGCCTCGAATTAATATTCTTCGGCGCACAGATTCACTAAAAAGGAACAAAACGAACTACAACCCAAAGGAATACTACTACTTACACACGAAATCATTTCAATTTCATTTTCAAACCTTACCCCTTCCACGCCGAAGGTGGGTCAAAATTCCCCTCGTGTTTCTTAATAACACGCCCCAAATCATATCTCACCTATCGGACGCAACAACACGTTGCCTACCCCTTCACTCCTAACAAATGGCGTTCCAATTCTTTGATGTCGTCGCGCAATTTGGCGGCTACTTCAAAATCAAGGTTTTCAGCTGCGGTTAACATCTGTTTACGCAGTTTTTCGATCTGTTTTGGAGTAACGGTTTTTTCCGCAACAGCGATGGTCTCTTCAACCGCAACCTCTTCTTGCCATTCATGCAAGATATGCTTTAAGTTCTTCTTAATAGTGGTCGGTGTAATGCCATGTTTTTCGTTATATGCAACTTGCTTTGCACGACGACGTTCGGTTTCATCCAATGCAGCTTTCATCGAATCTGTGATGCGATCCGCATACAAGATAACTCGACCTTCAACGTTACGTGCAGCACGACCAATGGTTTGAATCAATGATGTTCTGGAACGTAAGAACCCTTCTTTATCCGCATCCAAGATTGCAACCAACCCACACTCTGGAATGTCCAGACCTTCTCGCAACAGGTTAATACCGACTAAAATATCGATGGCTCCCTGACGCAGTCGTTGAATAATCTCGATGCGTTCTAACGTATCAATATCCGAATGCAGGTAGGTAACCTTAAATCCTGCCTCTAACAAATAATCGGTCAATGCCTCTGACATCTTTTTAGTAAGCGTTGTCACCAACACTCTAAATCCATTATCGATGGTAATTCGACATTCGGACATTAAATCATCCACTTGATGTTCGGTGGGGCGAATATCGCAATTAGGGTCAACCAATCCTGTGGGGCGAATCACTTGCTCAACAAACACGCCATGCGTTTGCTCCAATTCCCATGGCCCTGGCGTTGCAGATACATAGACGGTTTGAGGGCGCATTGTATCCCACTCTTCAAACCGCAAGGGTCGATTATCGATGCACACGGGCAATCTGAATCCATAGTTAGACAATGTGGATTTACGACTAAAATCGCCCCGACACATGCCGCCGACTTGAGGAACTGACACGTGACTTTCATCCACAAACAACAATGAATTTTTGGGTAAGTATTCAAACAACGTCGGCGGTGGCTCACCCGGAGCACGTCCCGTTAAATATCTGGAATAGTTTTCGATGCCCTGACACATCCCCGTCGCTGTTAACATTTCAATATCAAATGTAGTACGCTCACGAATGCGTTGAGCTTCAATCAGCTTGCCTTCAGATTCAAATTCTGCAATTCGAAGTTTCAGATCTCTTTGCATCAACTGAATGGCTTGCTGGATCGTGGGACCGGGTGTGACATAGTGACTGTTTGGAAAGACTTTGACGCTCTCTAAGGCTGAGAACTTTTGACCAGTTAAAGGATCAAATTCATCAATGGATTCAATCTCATCTCCAAAAAATGATAATCGCCACGCACGGTCTTCATAGTGAGATGGAAATATTTCCAGGACATCCCCCCTCACCCGGAAATTTCCGCGGGCAAAGGCCATATCATTACGTTGATATTGACGTGAAACTAATGTCCGCATCAGTTCATCAGTGGGAATGTGTTGACCAACTTTCAGCTCAAACATCATCCCACGATAGGCTTCAACGTCTCCTAAACCATAAATACAGGACACACTGGCAACGATGATTGTATCGTCACGTTCCAAAATTGCGCGCGTCGCAGCATGGCGCATGCGATCAATTTGTTCATTAATGGATGATTCTTTTGCGATATAGGTATCGGTACGCGGCACATACGCTTCGGGGGTATAATAATCGTAATACGACACGAAATACTCAACAGAGTTTTCAGGAAAGAAATGCTTCATTTCCCCATATAACTGAGCCGCCAACGTTTTATTGTGCGCCATAATAATTGCAGGTCGTTGGGTTTCTTGAATAATTTGTGCCATGGTAAACGTCTTACCCGTTCCAGTCGCACCTAATAGAACTTGATCCCGGTCACCTTTTGAAAGACCTTCAACCAATTCACGAATCGCCTGGGGTTGATCCCCAGCAGGTTGATACTCAGAATGAATTTTGAATCGTGTCATGCGGGTGCTCTGAAAATAGTTGATGTCTGAACCGTATCATTTCTGAAGAAGAGTTACAAGATCTGCCCTACAGCCCTATGTATTTAATTTAATTTATTGATTATTTTAGATACATGAAGAAACCAAGTCGCCAAAGCGTTGATTGAAATCAATACTTTAAATTACGCTCTGCAGTTCTTTTCGCGAAGTTATTTATTGCGCTCTGCGCAAAACTCGGTTACTTGCTGCCGATATGGGGATTTTTAGCGCTGTGAATTTATAAATCTAAGTCCCATCGAACCAAAGTATCCTTAAATGAAACGACCCGACATAACCTTTCATGTACCCCAGATCTCTTGTTGTCTGGGGTGTTTTACAACCGTTTTTTGCTGCTTATAAATCGTCATTAAGATTGTAATACGCTTTAAAAAGACCATATAAGATAGGATTTTCAGGAAATCCAGACATCTGTTTTTCAAGACCTTTCACTAGGAGTTTTTGAGCTTCTACCACTCCCGCGTCAGCCAAATTGATCAGAGCATCTGGAGACACTTGCAACCCATATCTGTTTTCTGCATATCCTTTTGCTATTATCTCTTTAGCGGTCTTCCATTCCTTATCAGCCAATTCAAACAGCTTTTCGGTTGATTGTTCAAACCCATAGTGTCCTGTTGCATAGCCCGAAACCGCATACCTCTGAAAACAAGGTAAACCTTCTTCAGCAAGTTCTAATATCCTTTCAGAAGACTTCGAAAATCCATATTTCCCCTCAATAAGTCCCCATACAACAAACCAATCTGCGCCTTCCCAATGCTTGTGAACCAATTTCATCAAGTCTTCAGGCGATTGCTGAAACCCACGGATTCCTAATGCATAATTTTCAGCAATAAAGAACTGCGCACCTTTAGATCCAGGTTCAGCCAGACCCATTAGTTGGTCATCAGGGGTATCAACCCAGGTAGCACGTAAATCTTCAGCTGTGTAAGGAAAAGCTCCCCCCCAACCTTTTTTAAGCAACTTTTGAAGCTCTTTCTCAGATTTTTTAAAGCCATAGTAACCATAGCTGTATCCATCTAGCACACGCTTCTGAGCCATTTTATGTCCACTTACTCCTAAGACAATAAGCTCTTCTTGAGTTAGGTTGTTCAATGGCAATAAATCTATGGGTCTTGCGGAGTTAGCAATTCTTAAAAAACCACTCAGCTCTTTACTTTCAGAGTGCGCCATAATCGATGGTATCATTCCAGAATTTTTCATTTCAGAAAATACCTGAACTATAAATTGCTTAACAGACAACTCTGACACATCATACTCTGAACTTAAACTAGGTAACATACCCCGTTCGATCTGGGTTATATCCAAAGCTTTATTAAATTGTTCTTTTAATTTTTGTAACCTTACTTTATTAACAGATGCTAATTCAACTGGATCTACACACAACCTATTGATTTCTGAAAAGTCTTGGCACAAATATTTCGATGATGCCACCCCCCCATGTATGAGAGACGAGACAAATAATGGCAGTAAGAATAGTTTTTGAATGTTTTTCATAATACATAAACCATATTTTTTATACTTAATAAAACATAGAGTAGTTTTATTAATAGTTTATTAATTCCTATAATAAAATACCCCCCTATAGTCCAATAACGGAACAGGGGGGATTTTTAGTCATTAGCTAAGAGATACGTTTATTATGACGCAGCTGCTGTTGCTAATTGAGCAAATGTTTTAGCGCTAATAGAGGTAACGCCAGAAAATTTATCCGCAATTAAAAGTGCTAAAAAATCATCTTTAAAAGAGTTACTCCCAGGAAAAGCACTCGTATCTAGACCAGCAATAGCATCAAATGCTTTGATCCAGAAAACATCATTATTAGCAGATTTAAACATCAATACTTTTTTAAGTGAGGATGTTTCTGTATCATACTTAAAAACTTCCACGCCGGTGACATCACATGTAAATTCTTTCACCACCCCACCTACTGTACCATTAACAATAACTTTGCTGCCCTTAGCCTGCCAACCGTTTACAGCAGACACAGGATTCTTATAGGCTACTAGGCCATAGTTGCCTGTGTCATCCGCAAGGTCATCACAATCAACAACAGTAAATAAATCGTTTACTATATAAGATCTAGCTTTGTCCAATACCATCTCTAACATTGTACTTGCACCTATATCGGTCAATACGCCTTGGATACCAGTTTGAACGACGGTGGCCCCAGTACCAATTTTTTCTAAAATCACAGCAACGGTTTCACCCAAAGTATCTGTCAAAGCATTACCTGGTGTCGTCGCCAATTGTGAGTTTACATAATCCACAGCGCCAGAAAGTGTTTGATAAGTATATGGAGCTGCGGTTTTCAACCTGCGGCGTGTTAATGCGTTTGCATCAGCGACCAAACCCGCCATAATACTAGTTCCATGATTTCCAATTTTTCCAGGTTTTAAGGCTATAGTTAATGTATTAGAGCCACTTATAAGTTCCACATCGTCAGAATAATCATTATTTAGCGCAACGTTATAGGCAGATATATCACTTAGTGACACGCTATAGTTAACAGCTGTACCACCTGCTGCTGGCGTCACAGGTACAGTTAATGTAAATGCTATCGGATCCAACGTAGCCGCTACTGCAGCGGAAGCTAGGTTATTCCCTGCAGCTAGTTGAAATAAAGCTGTCGCAGTCCAACCGGTAGGCGGAGTTACAGAAAGTGTTTTTAGAGCGCCTACCCCGAACGATTTGTTGGCTGTTATCAAATTGGCTTTCAAAAAAGTCACCAAGGCTAAAGAAGAAATATTCGCACCTGATATCTTTGTAAGATTGATTGTTAATTTGTTAGTTGTATCAACAACACCATCTGATTTCGTTTGAGCCAGGTGAACTTGACCAGTTGCTGATATTTCGGCCAATGAAGTATTTTCAAATGTACACCATTTTCCCCCTAATAGCGCTAAAACTTTTATAGATGTAGGCGCCGTTGTACTATCAGACCAAACATATGATTCGCTGCTGGCTGCAACAGTTCCCACAGATCCTTTATGTAATCCCGATCCAGATACGCCAGAAATTTCAACCGCTTTGTCACTTTCTGCAGTACCGACAGCAATTTTATCGGCTAATGCTGTATACGCGTCTATTGTAAGTGTTAAATCAGATGCTTTTACTGATGTCATTAATGTTGTACCTAATAGCAATACTTTTAAACTTTTATTTAATAAACTCATCATCGCTCCTTATGGTTGTGATAAAATGAAAGTATCTCATAAACATTAATGAATGATTAATTTATGTAATGTATTTTGACATTTTTAATTTAAGTAAAAAATTATTATGCTTACGCACGGGCTTCTTGGAATACGCGATCAATGGCTTTTCGAGTTTCGTCAACTAATGCTTTTAAAGCGCTTAGCTCAACTAAAAATTGATCCATGGCCACCGCCAGTTCGGTTGCATCGTTACTAGTTTCACCTAGGGCTTCAACCGCATGACCATCGCTTGCAACACTTTGAACGGCGTCTAACATATGATCAGCAAACGATAATTTTGCATCACCGCTAACGGGTGGGGCTGCATCCATATTTGGATCTTGAGTCAATTTAATATTCGTTTGTAATTTTAATACCATTGGATTAATAGCCATGATTCAACCTTATTTTAACAACCCTTCGATTTCACGTCTGCGCATTTTTAATGCAACTTGATACGCTTGTAAGTTAGCAGCAGCACCTTTTTGATATTTCGCCAAATGAAGTTTCTCAACCAATTCATTCACATTCGTTTTTTTAACCATGCCCTTTTTATCAGCCCCAGGGTGATCTGGGTTATACTCCGATGATTGTTTTTCGGGATCATCAACAACTTTCTTAATGTTCACAATCAGGGCTCCTGTTTCGGGGTCAATGCTGTGACCAATAACAGGAAGCTTAGCACGATACGCATCAGCACCAGGCGTTGAGGCTAATGTATCTGCATGTGAAATGTTTTCTGAAGTTAATCGCAACATGAATTTATTAAGATTCAATCCCGACGCTGACGTTTTCAAACTGCGATGCAAATCATCATGAGACGACTTATTAGCAGATCCTATAGAAATATGAATGGGACGCGGCATGATTATCCTCCATTCGTGATATTATTAATGGCTTTTGTCCATCCTTTTTTTAACCCGACAGTTAACAGATGTTGGTCGTCTAACTCCGCCATTCGAACAGATTCGCTTTCAATGGAAATGCGCGATTCCCCAGGCACTGCTTCTGTTTGATTATCTTTATCAACTACTGCCGTATATTGACCTAATGCGGCATGATCGACTACAAAGCCTTTTCCTTGATTTGGCTGAGTAAGCTCTAACATAGTAACTTGTTCGCTCTAACTTTAATGGCTGCGCACCAGGGGTGTGTATTCGCGCAATGTTATTGGCCGTCACTTTTTGAGACTCTCGAATAAACCTAAGATCGTCTTTTAGTTTGGAAAACATTCGACTATTAAATATAGACATGGTCGCTCCTAAACACCTAACCTCATAATACGCCTTGTGTATCAACCCAAAGCTAACCCATTAAAGTTTCTGAAAAACTTCAGGATCCATACTCCTCCTAGAGTTATGAATTAGTTTCAATAATTCTTCCCGACATGATCGTAAATTTGAAAGTTCTTTCGCATCATCTCGATCATTAACCTGCATCAGGCTTAGTTTAATTTCTACTAAATCTAGCATCAACTCAGCAGACTTCTTTGAAAATTCCATTTTGACCTCGTCAAATCTGTTTTTTTTCGATATAGCTTATATCTGACCTCAGATTGACAGAGAGGCCTTAACGAACGGTAAATTTTTATGATTTATAAGATTTTTTCAGATTTTAAAAAAAATGTTGCAGCTTTGCCACATCGCTTGCTCGCACTTGATGTAGGAACAAAGACTGTTGGCACTGCAATTAGCGATAGTGGCTGCAGAATTGCAAGCCCTATCAAAACCATCCAACGCAAAGGTAAACTGCTAGAAATTTCCGACATCAAAAAAATAGTGGATGAATACTCGGTAAAAAGCTTGATTGTGGGTTACCCCATTCATATGAATGGCGATGAAGGTGAACGGTGTGAGTATGTACACGCCTATGCCACAACTGTGACAGAACAACTTAACTTGTCCGTACTATTATGGGATGAACGTATGAGCACCATGTCTGCGGAGCGTATGCTACTAGAAGGCGACATGTCCCGCGCCAAACGAAAAGATCTTATTGATGCCGTTGCTGCAAGTATCATTCTGCAATCATTTTTGGATTTTTGGGGACATCAACAGGCTGCTGGATCCATTATATAATTCGCAACGGATTGTATAAAAGATCTGCTAACGCAAGTTCGCCACTGCGTGACCCGGCAGCCAACAGTTAAATATTTCATTAGATAAACATTGTCATACACACTAAACCTGTTTATTATTCTATAATGTTAATAACTTACATAATAATATGCTCAAATATATATTATCACTTCTTTTTTTATTATTTTCGGTCAATGCAGAAAATTCAAAAGCAACATCTCAATGGGATGGTTGGAAATTTAATTTGGGGCTGTACCAGATAACATAG
>DITM01000100.1 GCA_002422845.1 Candidatus Paracaedibacteraceae bacterium UBA6184 | reverse complement strand
ATGTTATCTGGTACAGCCCCTAAAACAATAATAATTTACAAAAAAATAACTCTTTTCAACTATACTCCGACTAAGGAGAAACACATGTTATTAGAATTATTATTAGTAGGTTGCGTTATTGGATGCGTTTTAATCTATAAACGCTGGATGAACTTAGATCATTGGGATTCAGAATATTGGAACCCTAATACAAAACAATTCTATCATCCCTGGAAATCAAATCATAAAATTATTACACTAAAGGTCTTATGGGAGTTTATTAATGCCCCAAAAGCAAAATGGCCAACTAAAATAAAGGTGGAGAGCTCTGCTGTAGTTCCAACATCCGAACCCTTGCGCATTACAAATATTGGACATGCCACATTTTTAATTCAAATGACTGGAATAAATATTATAACTGACCCAGTATTTTCTAGCCACGCGGGTCCTTTTGGAAAATTTGGCCCAAAACGCATCGTCGACCCAGGCATCCCCATTGAACAATTACCCTCTATTGACGTCGCGTTTATTTCGCACAATCATTATGATCATTTAGATAAATTCTCTGTGGTCACTCTTTACACACAACACCCCAATATTACTTTCATAGTACCCTTAGGCGTCAAAAAAACGCTCGTAAAATGGGGAGTCCAAAGCCCTATTGTTGAACTTGACTGGTGGACATCACATACAATTAACGCTGTAAAAATCACTGCCGTTCCTGCTCAACACTGGTCAAGACGCGCCTTGTTTGATATCAACAAAACCTTATGGATGGGTGGAATCATAGAATCTACTGTTGGGTCTGTATTTTTTGCTGGGGATACTGGACTTGGATCACACTTTACTGAAATAGCCGAAAAATTCCCCAGAATTGATGTCGGGTTGCTGCCTATTGGGTCTTACAAAACCACGATCCGTTATGAAGCAACAGCACATGGGTCCCTTAGATGCTTTAGAAGCACATCAGATGTTAAAAGCTCAATTCCTTATCCCCATTCATTATGATGTGTTCCCATTAGGAAAAGAACAGTTCTTAGAAGCAGAAGAAGAACTTATAAGCGAAGCAAAGAATCTTGGCATTCCAAAAAAACAGCTTCAGATCTTAAAAGTTGGACAACACGTTCAGTGGCAAGATACTCTGCTTTAGATCATCGCTTATTCATTCTCAGCCGTCGTTTCTTGAGTGGCTTCTGAGGCTTGAGCTGCTGCCATCGCTATTAAATCCACTTTTGCAGCTAACATGAAGCGTATAGGCGCAAACTTAGGAGATTTAAAATTACATCTTTCAAGAGCCGCCCTTAATAAGGTATTTATCATACCTGTTAACGTTATTAACTCTTCTTCTGTTAATACATGAACAGGTTCACTCTCTTGATTAAAAACATAACGCCCGTCTTTAAGCTCAGTTATGAATACTTTTTTTTCAAACACTACATAATATTTGTGACTTAACGAAGGAAGATTAACCCCAGACTTTAGCAACATAATATAATCAACCACAACACCCGAAAGAGTAAGATCTAATTGGCTAGTAGCAAGCTTTGTTATCATTTTGATGCTATTCGTAACCAATTCATCTTCTAAAGAAGATGGCGTTATTGGATTTTGTGCGTCTAATACCATTAATGATTTATCATTATTTATCCCAACTTGACGCATTAATCCAAGTTTTGCATATTCCTTTGAAAACTTATTAATAAACGTCCGGCCTGTAGGTAAGACGGAATATGCCCCCTCTGGGGCTTCCTTAGATTCTACCTTGTACAAAAGCATTTTATTTACTTTTTCTGATGCTGCTTCAGCAAGAGCTGCCTGCATTACCTTTAACCGCGTTACATAGTGTTTATAGATTCTTGATTGAAAGCACTTACTGTACTCTTGAATGAGCGGTTCAGATGCTCTAGCTGCAGCAGCTATCATCTCTCTTAACCGTTTAACATCATCGCTGTTTGAAATATTTAAACATTGCGGAGCAAGTTCATCAGCAATAGCTCGATTTGGCGTTAGGATTATTTGAATCTGTTTGCTTAGTTTCACTATCTGAGCCATGCCCACCTTTTCTAAGGAAAAATCTTCAGTGCTTTTTAATCCCGCAATTGCTTGAGTATAAACTGCATTAACCAATGCATTCACTTTTGCTTGTTGAATACCTAATGTTTCCGAAACCTCTGCCGTGGGTGAGTTGCTACGCTCAGATGCAGTGTCTGAATCAACCGATGACATTTCTGATGTTGCAGCTAAGCATTGCTCAAGCTTTGCTGTAGCGGCCTTAATCGCTGCAAGACTTGTTAACACTTCTTCTGCTTGGCTAGATCTACGGGATGCATCAGACGGGGCACGCCCAGAACTTAACGTTATACTTGCAACACACACACTTAAAAGGAATATAGCTTTCATGGCGACCCCGAAAAGGATATTGAATTATTAATAATTCTATATCAACAACCTTAAAAAACGGTTAACCACACTCACTCTTCCGACTTACAAACGCAAGCCGGAAGAGATCGGCAGACCACGAAATTCTTGTGATGGCCTGCGGGGTGGAAAGGTGAAAATATCACTACCCCGCAGAACTAGTGCTACTTAGTTTTTAATCTACGACTTTCAATGCCGCAATTAACGCTGATTGAGGAATCTCTACGTTACCAAACTGACGCATGCGTTTTTTACCTTCACGTTGCTTATCCAACAATTTACGCTTACGACTGATATCACCACCATAACATTTTGCTGTTACATCTTTACGCATGGCTGATACTGTCTCTCTCGCAACGATCTTACCACCAATTGCTGCTTGAATCGCGATTTGGAACAATTGCCTTGGAATTAACTCTTTCAGCTTTTCACACAAAGCACGTCCTCGCGTTTCAGCACGGTCACGTTGGACGATACACGACAATGCTTCAACAGGCTCTCCATTCACTAAAATCGCCAGTTTTACAAGGTTTTCTTCCGTATATCCATCCATGTGATAATCAAAGCTTGCATACCCGCGGGACACTGATTTCAATCGATCGTAAAAGTCAAAGACAACCTCGTTCAAAGGCAACCGATACACCACCATGGCACGATTACCGGCATAGGTTAAATCGATTTGTTGTCCGCGTCGATCCGTACACAATGCTAACACTGATCCTAAATATTCATCCGGCACCATAATCGTCGCCTTAATCCATGGCTCTTCGATTTTTTCAATTTTCATAATATCAGGCAAATCCGCTGGATTATGAATTTCCATTGCAACGCCATTTCGTTGATAGATTTTATAAACGACACTTGGCGCTGTTGTAATAAGGTCTAAGTTAAACTCACGCTCTAACCGTTCTTGAATAATTTCAAGGTGCAACAATCCTAAAAACCCACAACGAAACCCCATCCCTAAGGCTGGAGAATGATCCGTTTCAAATACAAAGCTTGCATCGTTAAGTCGCAATTTTGAAAGGCTCTCACGCAACACATCAAACTCTGCTGCATCCGATGGAAACAGTCCACAGAATACAACGGGTACGCTTGGCTTAAACCCCGCCAACGGTGCTGCCGCAGGATTACGCTCCATCGTAATGGTATCACCGACACTAAGATCAGCGACATATTTCATTCCTGCAGTAATAAATCCAACTTCGCCAGGATACAATACATCCACAGGCTCTTTCTTGGGTGAGAACACTCCCATGTGATCAATTGTGTATGTTTCTTTGGTGGACATCATTTGGATTTTGGCACCTTTGCGCAAAACACCTTCTTTGACGCGTACCAAGATCATCACGCCTAAATACGTGTCATACCACCCATCGATTAAAAGCGCTTGTAAAGGAGCCTCAGGATCCCCCATCGGCGCTGGCAAACGATGGACGATGGCTTCTAATACGTCTTGAATTCCAATGCCTGATTTTGCAGAAATCATCAGCGCATCGGTAGTATCCAATCCAATCACGTCTTCAATTTCTTGTTTGATTTTCTCAGGCTCTGCCGCTGGCAAATCGATCTTATTCAGAACGGGTATAATCTCATGAGCATTATCAATGGCCAAATAAACGTTTGCCAATGTTTGCGCTTCCACACCTTGAGACGCATCAACAATCAACAACGATCCCTCACACGCAGCCAAAGATCGACTGACTTCATATGAAAAATCCACATGTCCTGGCGTATCGATTAAGTTAAGTTGATATACCTCACCATTTTTAGCGGTGTATTTCAATCGAACCGTTTGAGCCTTAATTGTAATGCCACGTTCGCGTTCAATATCCATGCTATCAAGGATCTGTTCTTTCATATCACGAGAACTAACCGCCTGACAGAACTCAATCAATCGATCTGCCAATGTCGATTTACCATGATCGATATGGGCAATAATTGCAAAATTTCGAATATGATCGTGTTTTTTGGTCATGCAGATGCGCCCCTTAATTCGCCGCCGGTTGCTTTGGTTACAGAAGCTATTACCTTTTGGCTTAATTGTTGAATTTGTTCATCATTAAATGTCGTGTCTTTTGGCATAAACGTTACGCTAAATGCCATGGATTTTTTACCATCAGGAACACCCTTCCCTACATACACATCAAACAACCGAACAGTTTGAATGTATTCTTTATCTGCCGATTCTGCAGCTTTGATTAACTTAGCGGCTGGCACCTCTGCATCCACAATCATCGCAAAATCACGCTCTACGGATTGCAACAGATTCGCTACATACGCTGTATGTTTAGCTGGCTTTAATGGCAGTCTATCCAGAAAAATCTCACATCCATATACATGCTGATCAATATCAAATGACTTTTCTGTAGTTGGGTGAATGCGTCCGAAATAACCCAATACTAACTTAGGTCCTAATTTCAGCGCTGCACTTTGACCTGGGTGATACCATGAAGGAGCCCCCTCACTGTCAATCTGAACAGTTTCGATTTTCAATCCTAAACGTTCCATCAATTGTAATGCAATTGCCTTTATATCAAACACATCATAGGCACGTTGATGTTTGCGCCAATCTGCAACGCCTGAATCCCCCGTCAATATACTCGACGCAACCGTTTCTTGCGTAGGTTTTTCCGCAGTGTGATATACAGCCCCCACTTCAAACAGTCGAAGGTTCTTATGTTGATACGCTTGATTGCGTTGAATCGTTTCTAATAATGAGGGTAACACTGATGGACGCATATGGCTTAGCTGTTGACTAATTGGATTCATCAGCTCAATCGTCGGATTACCTTCATTAAACTGATGTGCGATTTTTTCACTGACAAAAGAATAATGAATACTTTCATTTAATCCTAACGTTGCTAATATTTTTTTAGCCTTCAATGGGATACTTTGCGCAAATGAATGGGCTTTAAATCCTGGAGCTATCTCTAACTGTATATTAGGTAAATTATCATATCCGTGAATTCGAATAATTTCTTCAATCACATCGTGTTCATTCGATATATCAAATCTCCAAGACGGTGTTGTAACTTTAATCGCATCCCCTGGCACTGCATGAATATTGGTAAAACCAAGTCCGGCTAAATATGTTTCGATCACCTTTGACGGAATCGATATGCCCGTTAATAATTTTACTCTTGATAGCTCCAGGCGAATCTCGTTTAAATTTATCGGAACTATCCCTGCCATAACTATCTCACTGGGCTCTCCGCCACAGATATCCATAATCATTTGAGTTGCGATATCCAAACCAAACCGTACGGACTCAGGATCCACTCCTCGTTCAAAACGAACTCTTGAATCTGTATGAATATTCAATTCCCGCCCCGTTGTACTCACTGCGGTTGAATGAAACAATGCCGATTCTAAAAATACGGTTGTGGTATCCAACGTTGTACCCGAGGCTTTACCGCCAAGAACACCCGCAAGAGCTAGAACATTTTGTTCGTCTGCAATCACCAAATGACGATCTGACATCGCATACTCTTTATCATTCAACCCTTGGAAGGTTTCGCCTGCACTTGCCTTGCGAACACTTATATTCGAACCGATTGCATCTGCATCAAATGCATGCAGCGGACGGCACAAATCATAGTTAACATAGTTCGTGATATCCACAACTGCTGAAATCGGCTCTAATCCAATTTTGCGCAGACGCTGCTGCAACCATTCGGGACTTTGGGTATTTTTTACATTCCGAATAGTTCGCCCCATGTACGTTGGGCAATCGTCTTTAGATTCAATCTTCACATTTTTTGGACAAGGATATGCACCGCTAATAACAGGAGTTTTTCTGTGAATATAGTCTCCATACCCCGCCGCCGCAATATCTCTGGCAATACCAACAACACCAAAGCAATCGGCTCTATTGGGGGTAATACTGACCTCAATTGTTGGATCATCATGCCCAAATGTTTTCGCAAAGGGTCGCCCCACTGGCGCATCTTTTGGCAGATCAATAATCCCGTCTTGATCCTGACCTAGGCTTAGTTCATTTAAAGAACACAACATTCCATTGCTGGCAACGCCACGTATATTACCGGCTTTTAATGTAATATCTAAACCAGGAATATGGGTGCCAATGTGGGCAAATACAGTTTTCATTCCTGCATACACATTGGGCGCTCCGCATACAACTTGAACCAACGGTTCAGACTCATCTGCTGAAATTTGTACATTACACACATTCAAACGATCTGCATTGGGGTGTTTTTCTAAACTTTTAATTTCAGCAATTAAAAATGGAGCCAATCTAGGCGTTGGGTCGTCATAAGATTCAACCTCAATTCCCAACATCGTTAGATGGTGCATTAAATCGGCTAAAGCTTCTTTTGTGTGCAAATGTTCGTATAACCACGATAATGTAAATTTCATGCTACATCCTCCTGATTACGATAGCTTGTTGCAAACGGAAAAAAGCCATAATGTTGAATCCATTTAGAATCCCCTTCAAAAAATGTTCGAAGATCAGGAATATTGTATTTTAACATCGCCAGGCGTTCAACGCCCATTCCGAACGCAAACCCCTGATAAATTTCTGGATCGATTCCACAGTTTCTTAAAACATTGGGGTGCACCATTCCGCATCCCATAATTTCCAACCAATCATTGCCCGAGCCAATCTGTATGCCGTCCTTCGTTCGTTTACACCCAATATCAATTTCCGCTGAAGGCTCTGTAAATGGAAAAAAGCTTGGACGAAATCGAATCGGCAACGTTGATGAATCAAAAAACGTGCGACAAAACGTTTCGATACAACTTTTTAAATGCCCCATGTGCACTTTTTCTGCAAGGTCAATATATAGCCCCTCTATTTGATGAAACATCGGCGTATGTGTTTGATCTGAATCACAGCGATATGTTCTTCCGGGTGCAATAATTTTAATGGGTGGCTGTTCATTCATCATTGTACGCACCTGCACTGGCGACGTATGCGTTCGCAGCAATAATGGCGTACCATCTTCCGATGTTGATTTTAAATAAAATGTATCATGCATTTGACGTGCAGGATGGGTTTCAGGAATATTCAGCGCCGTAAAATTGTTGTGATCTGTCTCAATATCAGGTCCCTCTGCAACACTAAATCCCATTTGAGCAAAAATCTGAGTAACCTCATCAATCACGCGAGTGATGGGGTGAAGGAATCCTGATATAGACTCGCCCACAGGCAACGTCACATCTACACGTTCATTCTGCAACTGAGATTCAAGCAATAGTGATTCCAAGTGAGATTTCTTTTCCTGCAGTACCGCCGTAAAACGATCCCTAAAACTATTCAGGGTTTGACCTGCTTGTCGTTTCTCATCGGGTGACAACTGCGCCAAATCTTTCATGGCTTGTGTTAATTTGCCGTTTTTACCCACGACGTCTACACGTATAGCCTCAAGAGCTTCAAGAGTACTTGCACCCTGGATAGAACTTAATGTCTCGTTTTCTAGAGCTTGAATATTAATCATTTACATTCCTTTACCTTCATCAGTTTTATACCCAAATATTGATACAATTTAAAGGACTATGTTTTATCACGCTTTGGTTATGACGTATTGCAGGAAACAGAAAACTTAAATTTAAATACCAGTACGCTCAAATTTTTCTGTGTTCTTGACTGAACTAGCCTCTCAAGCCTTATGAAGTTTACAATTTTTTAATCATTAATATTTATAGTTTTGATAACTACAAAAAAAGAAAGTCCGTCATGAAAAGCGTTGTTCAAGAAAAAAAGAAAAAGAAAAAAAGCAGAATTGCGGCCATATTACTAGCGACAGTTTGGATTTCGTATACCGATGTTGCATATGGTATTTCTTCCGAATACTTAAAATCTATCCAAACAGAGAAGGTTTTTGTTGAAACCCAGCAAACCGTAGTTGCCCAGCGATTAACGCTACTTAATAAAATCTCTGAAAACATTGCAAAAACTGGAGAAGGAAAAACGTATACGCCAGACCAGCAAAAACTAATTGCATCAGCAATTCTGCTGTCTATTTTAAGCAGTCCGGCAGCTCAAACTTCTTTTATAGGGACTACAAACGACCAACCATTAGCGACTGCAATTAGAACAACGCTGCAATCCGTACAAACAAACGTGTCGACTGGTGTTGCATTAAATAATGTCAGCTCTGTCATACAAACTGTTCAAAGTGCTATGGCTACATCCTTAGCCACAACCTTAAAGGATAGTTCTGGTAAAGCCATTAATATTAAAAGCGACTCCACTCTAGACTTATCGCCAAGAACTGCAACAACTACAGCTGTTGTCTCGACTAGTAACGTTGCAGCTTCCTCGCCTACTGCCATCACTCGATTAATTTATACGGGTCAAGATTTATCAACTGAACAATATAACAGTCTGCAAACATTAGAAATTACAGTCGCGCAACTAAGTTTACAACAGGTCATACAGTCTCCACGCGCATTAAATGTAGTCGTAATTGGCGATGCCCTTTCACAAGAAATTAGCTTTGATAAGCTCAATTTTCAAATTAAAGTTCTTGATTTATCAAACGTTACTGGTCTGACAAAAGTTAATGCATTCCGTAGCACTTCAAGTCTTAATGTTGATTCAATCAATTTGCCAAAGACAGTTACGGACTTAAAAATAAATCAAAGCTCTAAAATTATTGCCTCAGGAACTGACGTCAGCATCCTTCCCAAATTAAAAACTGTAAACTTAAAAAGATTTACAAGTTCTGACGTTTTTAACACCGCTACATGGATGAAGGAAGATGACTTTTTTGCAGATGACGCAGTATTAAACCTTGGAAATTATAATGGGGATAATCCAATTAGTTTTAGTTCTAACGGGTTAAATGGACTAAGTAGCAAAATAAAAACACTGATACTTCCTGCAGCAGTCTCAGGAGTTCCCAGCAATCAAAATATTACAGGGATAGGACTGACTGGAAATGTGGCATCAATATCGCAGTGGTTTGATAAAATAAAAAACTGGACGAACATTTCTAGATTAGATTTAAGTTATGCAACTTCCACAAGTGTTAACTTAAATGGAATGCCGTCAGGTATGTCGAACTTATTACTGTCTTCGTCAATAACCAGCGCATCCAATATGCCCAATACGGTTACACGCATAAGTGCCTATTACCCTTATTTACGGGATCTTGACTTAAATAATACCCCCATTACCCACCTTACATTAAGCGATGTTGGAGATGTTACAGTTAAAAACAACTTTTTGTGTAATCTTACAAAATTGGTGTCATTCTCAGCCCCATTAGCAACAATACATATTGGTGCCGGCACTGATCCATCAGTTGAGTTAACGTTATTGTGTAACTGCACCAACCTTCAAGACATTAATATTTTGAATATAGATACTTCTGGCCTGAATGGCAAAACGCAAGAAACAGGGGAACTTATCTCCTTTAACTTTGACTCCAGAACAGTTAAGTTGATTCCTGGAACAAACGCAGATGATAAACTTTTCATTGAAGCACTAGATCTAATAAGTGATGGTAATGGTAAACATTTGTCTCAAGCATTAGTTCCAATACTGTTACTTAAAACACTCCTTTCTATACAAAATGGTATTGCAAGCCCGACGCTTGTTTTAGCCCTTCTTTCTAAGATTGCTCCAATTTTTGCAGAAAGAGTAGCCTTTTTTCTTGGAGGATTTAATACCATTAGCTCTGTGGTAACAGCAGTTTCTACATTATTTTCGATAGGATCGTTCGCCCAAGTAGTGTATGAATATGGCCCTTATAGCTTGGTTGATTCTAAGAAAGGCAAATTGAGGGCTTATGTTCGCATAAATTCTGGAACGGCAGGACAACCTATTTCATGTTTTAATAATCTTTCCGCATTAAAGACCATAACGCTCAATTCAGTTAAGCTTGTGGGAGGAACTGGAGGATCAGCAGTAACTGACATCGACACTCCCGATGTTGGCACTGCAGGTATTGGCGGAGCGATTTCATTTCTTCAAGACACCCCTCGGGTTGAATCATTAAACTTTAAGAATCCATTAAATATTTCTCCTGGAAAAGGTGGTTCTGGCCGAGATTATACTATACTAAGCTTGAAAAATTCTCTCTCTTATGAAATGTTGCTTGTCCTTAATCCAATTTTTGCACCTATTTTGCTTCCACTAATTGTGCTAAATCGAACACTTGGTGTTGAGTTGCCACCAGTTGGTTACGTTATCGAGCCATTTTCTTTGTTTTCTTGGTCAGCTCCTGCAGCTCATGATATGAATTTTGCCGCGTCTGGAGTGAAAAATATTCTTGGCAATACAGCCCATAACAATCTAACCACCTTAACGTTATCGGCAACAGAAAGCGATGAGATTTTTAATACACTTTTTAACGCAGGGAATATTTCCACGCTTGTATTGACAGGTCCTACCGTTACCAAAAACTCTCAAAGATCTTTACCAAAATACCTGAATGGTACTAATACAAAAACAGCTGGAACCACAACATTAGATATAACCAAAGTTACTGATTTACCAGTGACTCTGAACTTAAGAACCTTGAACCCTAAGTTTTCAACCATTAAATTACCTGATGGCGTTCAATATCTTGCACGAACAAATCAAACTGTTAATGGAGGTTCGGTCTTTTCAACCTCCGATTATAGTATATTTTTAGACAATCAAGATGGTGACGGCTTGGCCGATCTAAGATTTTTAGAAGGGGTGGTTTCGTCAGATTATACATTGTATGCCCCCTTAAGCATTAGCTGTTATTTAGGCCCTGTGGACTTTAAAATGCCACCTAGAAATGATATAACTATCAATTCAGATTGGGTATATAAGCATTCAAATGGATCACAATACACACGCACAATACAAAGAAAAACAATTGCAAATGATACCCTTGATTTAAGTGATGTTGGATTAACGTCTTCTAAAACAATGCGGATTGATTCATTAACTGGGGTAAAAAAAGTATTACTTCCCGAACAAATTGAAACTGTTTATTTGCCTTCGTCTGCAGAAGATCTAACGGCTAACATAAGGCTAAAAAACATTATTGGGGCGGATAAATTAAAAAAGCTTAAACTGACTGGAGATATTAATTATGGAGAGCTCCCAACGACACTCACTCTGAATGGTAACATTAACATAACTCAATCAGGCGGTGCTTGGCCTCCTGCATATTTAGGGGATGCTAGATTGTTCTCATCAGTGCCCCAAGGATTGTTATTAGATACCGCCGTATTAGACTTATCTGGAGTTGCTAACTTACCCATTGAACTTGATCTAACAATCTTAAACAGCAATATTTCCAACGTTATTCTAAATCCAGAAATTTTACAGGGAAAACGGCTTTATATCAGCAACGAATACTTGGCAAATCTTGACCAATATGGAAACATTATTCCATTCACGGGAAATAGAAACCCTATAGCGACGTATGCAATAAGCAATCGTATAACAAAAACGCGTACTGTTCGGGATAAGAATGATGATGGTACCGGAACTCCATTGAGTACAGGACCGTTACTATCGACTACAGTTATTAAAGCATATACAAATCTATACCGGCTTTCAGGAGTAACAAGCTTAAAACGTATTGAACTGATTGGATCCGGACATAACTCTAGTTTTTTACCTGGGTGGATATTTGATAAAACTAAAACAAGCAGCAAGGGACTGGTCTTAGATTTAAGTAACGTTATAGATTTACCTTTCGTCACTTTTGGAAACCAAACAGCTTCACATATATCAGAGTTGATTTTGCCTAAAAATACAACATCAGTTACAATTCACACACAAACATTAAAAACACTTACAGCATATTCTAATATTCAATTTCAGCAGGCTTATAACGGTAATTTTGGAACATCAAGTATACGATATTTAAGACTGTTAGGAGATAGCACTACGCTACCCACGTGGATATATAAAAATCCTCCAACCACTAACTATTTAAATGAAGTTTTTGCTTCTGGACAACCCGCTGAAGAAAACCGGACTAAATTAGATCTTTCTAACATGTCAAAACTACCTGCTACTTTAGACCTTCGAAATATAATAGATTTTTTTAACGTAGTCTTACTTCCCCTTCATATATCTGACGTTGCTCTTCCAGCACGAATTATAGAAGTATCTGCACTTTCTGATTATGTAGAAAAATTAACGGCTTCACTTGCAACAATTAGCAAGTTAGCTCAATATGCCGTAGCAGACTCAACACCGCACACAGAAAGCAACACCTTAAATCAACGCATTTATTTGTCCAAAATTACCCTTACAGAGGGAGATTTGGCGACAGCTATCGAAGCTAACTTCCTAAGAAAGGTTGATAGTACGTGTCAAGTAGACTTTAGCAACATTGCTGAAAACGTTACAACAGTAGGGACTAATTTCTTAAAAGACAGCTCTGGTATTAAGATTTGTTTTTCTGCAAATAAAACGCCGTCTACTGCTTTTTGCACTGCATTAAACAGTCTATCGGGTCAAACCGTTAAATTAACAGGGAATACAACCACATTGCCCACATGGTTGACACAGCAAACGAATGTTCCTTCGTCTTGTACGCTTGATGTAACAGAGCTTAGTGGGCTAGATCCAATTGTAAACTTAAAAAGCTTAGCCTCCGATATTACAAAGGTTAGATTTACTGACCCTGGATATTATTATGATGTCAGCGCAACGCTAAGCAATGAAGAGGCTTTGAACTACATAGTAACAAATACAGAAACGATTGTTAGCCAAGCACCTGCACAGCATAAAACAACCACACGTGCTAATATTTCAAAAACTTCAGACCTGGAAACCAAAATTGCAGCGGGAATTGTATCCGGTTCAACTCGCAGGGTTAACCTAGTACCACCCGTTCAAACTTTACAATCTAAACTCTATATCAATACGTCGGGTCAAACAGTTGAAGGAGGCATTCAAACATCTATTCCAACTCAAACAGTGTCTAATGGAGTTTTAGATCTTTCTGCTGCATCAACATTAAATACGCACTTAGATTTAACAACAAAAGACGCAACAACGGTTAAATTGCCTGCCAATACTGTTGCTGTCGTTTTACATGAAAATGTTACAACTGTTGAATTTGGCAATAGTTTAACGCATTTATCTTGGAATACAACGAATACAAATGTAAAAAATATACGCCTGATCAGTGGGACAGCAACAACTATTCCAGTTGTCAGAAACCCTGCTGGAGTAAACTTGAATATTGCAGACATCACAAACCTTGAAAGGGCTATCAATATTCAAAGCCTGCGTGGAACTCTTTCTTCAGATATTCGAAAGGTTTCTTTGCCCTCTAACGCAACAACCATAAAACTAACCGGTACGGTCGCAAACCTTTCTGATACAATAAGTTTCATAGATGATTCAGCCTATGAACATCTTACCCTTGATTTGTCGGCCGTTACAGGATTGCAAGGAACTACTTTCCTACAAGGCTTACCAAAAGTTGCTAAAGGCATCAGCCTACCCTCTTATATTAGCAATATTACTTTACCGGCGGACTTTAAAGAAATAACAGTTCTCTCCTCTTTTACAGGGGTGACTCTCGCGCAGGGACATCCAAAATTAAGCAAAATAAAATTAACTGGTTCAAATACTACATTGCCAACTTGGGCAACGAACAACACCGTCACACAAACAGCGTTTACATTAGATATTTCGCAAATCACTTATCCAACTAACTCTTTCCTAGATACTTCAGCAATTCCAATAGGAACCATAGTCTTACCTGTTAATCTTACTCGTATAAAAGCATCCAGCTCTCTACAGACAGTTCAGCTTGTAGACACTCATCCAGGATTAACAGTCATAGCTATTACCGGTGAATTATCAACAGCTCCAATCTGGGCAAAGAATGTATCTTTAACAGCAGCAACTGCAACACTAGATCTATCAGCAATGACTGGAACAACAGTTGATCTAACAGGAATAAGTGCTGATATTACAACAGTAACACTACCGGCAACAGTAACGAGTCTAACTATCCCAGCTACTGTAACCACTATAAGCGGTACAAGTATTCTTACAACACTCAAACTTATAGGTACGGCAACATCAATACCAGCATGGGCAATGAATGGAACATTAACTACAGAAAACGCAACGTTGGACCTTTCTGGGATGACGAACTTAAGTACAACGATCAGCCTAGTTGGTATAAACACTGATATTACGAGGGTTGTTTTGCCCTCAGGCCTTACCGGGATAACAGCGCCCGATACAGTCACAACCATGCAACTTTCTGATGCGCAAAAGACTTTAACAAACATAGCACTTGTGGGTGAATCAACAATAGTTCCAACATGGGCAAGCAATGGATCTTTAACAACAACTGGGTCTACGTTAGACCTTAGGTTAAAGCTAAACTTACCAACATCCTATAATGTGCCAGATTTGGATGACAGTATTACTCAGCTTATCTTGCCCGCAAACGTGCAATCACATACCCTTGGCAAGGCTAATTCAGGAATATCCGTAATAATACCAGAATTGCCGACAATTACCTTAGCCCAAGAATATACATCTAATACTACGTTACCCTCATACTTAAATAATGTTTCAGACTATTCTAGTTTAGACCTTTCAAATATGAGTTTACTAACCTTACCACTCGATCTTACAGATATTTCTAGAAGAATTATCTCAGTTACCTTACCAACACATGTTACAAGCGTGCGCATTGATGCATCAATGAACTCTCTCAAACTAGCAACTGGACACTTAAAATTAACTAACCTTGTATTAACAGGTTCTTCAATAGCAATCCCAGCCTGGGCAACAGATGGATCATTGACAGCAGCGAATGCACCTCTGGATCTATCGGAGATGACAAGCATAACATCTATACTAAATCTTGTTGCTTTAAATAGTAATATTAAAACTACAACGCTACCTAATATAGTAAAAACTCTAACTATTCCGAACACTGTAACAACTATAAATGGCATAACAGGTCTTACAACACTCAAACTTACAGGCGCAGTTGAGAACGTTCCTAGTGTTGCAACAAATGGATCATTAACAGCAACTGGCGCAACACTTGATCTGTCTGCCATGAGTGGCGCAACACTTGATCTAACAGGATTAAGTACTGATATTACAACGGTTACTCTGCCATCCACTGTAACAAACCTAACTGTTCCATCTACGGGAGTAACTGTAAGCGGTACAACCATTCTTACAACACTGAAACTTACTGGAACAACTTCTACAGTTCCAACTTGGGCAACAAATGGATCATTAACAGCAACTGGCGCAAAACTTGATCTGTCAGCAATGACTGGGTTAACTGCTACGTTAGATCTAAGTGGATTAAATGGTGAGATTACAAACCTCACTCTTCCAACCACAGTAACGAATTTAAAGATACCAGCTACAGTAACAACAGTAACCGGTCCAACAGGTTTAACAAACATAGCTATTCTTGGCATATTAACAACAGCTCCAGAATGGCTAAAGAGCACATCTTTAACTGCAGTGGATGCAAAACTGGATTTGTCGGAAATTGTGGGAACAACCGTTAATTTAACAGGACTAAACACCTACATCAGTCAATTAGTTATTAGTGCTGAAAATACACCAACAGGCATACCGAATCAACTAACCTCTTTAAAACTTACAGGAGCAGGAACAATTCCTACATGGGCAAAAAACGGAACATTAACGCTAGGAAATGCAACTTTAGATATATCAGCAATGACTGGAACATCATTTGATCTAACAGGATTAAACACAGAGGTTACAAAATTAGTTATTAATCCTTATATAGTTGTGTATGGCATAACAAACCAAATAACCACAATGAAAGTTGTAGGTGATTCCCCCACCGTTGTGTCCGCTAATTCAGAAGTAATTACAGCAAATGCAACCTTGGATCTGTCAGAAATAACAGGGTTATCCTCTCAGTTAAGTATACTATCGGCAGCAACTTATAAAACACTAATTCTTCCAACGACAATGACGTCTAAACCAACAACTTTTACCATCCCTTCTGTTACAAATTTAATAGGCGGCTTTGAGTTTATAAATTCTTTAGCCCAATGGGATTCTACAAATAGTAAAAATAAATTGGATGATACCAGTATTACCGATCTAACTATCATTGGGTCAGGTGCAAAAAGCGTTGCTGGAGATCTTTTTAAAGGGTGTACAAAACTAAAATCATTTACAATGAATACAGGTCTTAATTTAAGAGGGACAGATGGTGCTCCTGGTGATTTTACTGCTGGTCTTGGTAATAATGTGACTTTATTGACGTCATGTACAGCCCTTACAACTGTTGATCTTTCCTCCTCTGCTCTTCAAGGAGGCAAGGGTGGAAATTCTACAAATGGTACTGGCGGCAAGGGTGGGAATATTACATTATTTACATCAAGTCCCTCCCTTACAACAGTTAATCTTAGCTCCAGCATTATTGCAGGAGGCCTTGGTGGTATTTCAGATGCTAGCCTTGGTGGGGGAGGGTCGGGTAGGGGTGCCTCTGGCTCAGTAACAATAAATTCTCCAGCAACTACAAACATTAACACAACCAATGCAAATAGCAAATTCAACCGTATCAATCTTACCGGGGCTTTAACAACTCTACCAACATTGGTAAACAACTCTAACACAACAACAACGGACACAACACTCGATCTATCAGCAGTTACGGGGTTAACATCATTTAACTTTGCAACAATCACAAACACTGCAATTAAAACGATCATCTTACCAAATAGTGTAACTTCATCAAATACTACAGGTTGGGCAAACTCATCTGGCACAACATGGACACGATGATGTATAATAAAAAGAATAATAATAAAAAGAAAGCTATCATGAAGAATATCAAATCTTATTTATGCGCAACGGTCTTCAGTGTTATGTTTTTAACAGGCTGTGGAACCAAAGAGCGTGGATCCATTGCAACAGATGAAGGAATAATTCCACCAAACACTGAAAATGATGCACCTTCATCGATTGATGATTTGCTAGAGCAGAACGGTTATACGCCATCATTTCAGCCTGGTCAGTCTGGAGATAATTCAACGCCTTTGAACGCAAAAGTATTCATTTTCAACAGTCTGTTGCCTGATCAACCCACAGCGTTTGATTTCACAGACAGTGCTAATTTTATGACTTTGGAATCATATTTACATTGGGCGGAAAATCAAAAGATTTTTAAGGTACCAGGATCGCTTCCTCATTCAGTAAAGGCCACACAAAATATACCCTATATACCTGATACAACGGCAACTATCCCCGTTATTATGGATGTATGGGGGGAATCACCCAAACAGAAGGGGAATTTTCAACTTGATCGTTCAGCAACGTTCAGCGTGATTGATTTAAAAGATTCCGATCTTAAAGTATTACCAAATGGCAACCTTACAGCTCTGGCGCTTCGGCTTGAAAATTCAAATTTTAGTATCAGTTCTCAAGCTAAATTAACGACACACTCGCTATTTTTAGGACCAAAATCTTCTATACAAAATGGTGAAAACATTATCTATACACCTAATGCTTTGGAACAATTTGGAATGACCTTGGACCAATTAAAAATTCAAAAACACCGTCGTTTTCCATGGGCAACTGAAGGTGAGTTTATGATTGCAGGCACGATCGATCATTTAGCAGTTACCCCTGGGTTAAAAATATACACCCAAGGCACTACTGCCAATATTGACATTTTAAAACATCAAGGTGGCACTATCGAACTCACAAGCAGCTCGCCTTTTAAAACTAGCTCATATCTCGTTGAAACAGCAAATAGCTCTATCAACGTAATCTGGGATATCGCCTCTAAAACTCCCTTGATGACTTCTAATTATGTCCAAATGAACAACAGTGTATCAGTCGTGTTATCAACGCTAGACAATAAAATAGAAACTGGTGATCACATTGTTCTTGTGGAAACAAAAAGTGGATCGCTTAATCAATTTAATAAAGGGGTTGAAACTTTTGGGGCTACCTTTGATCTTGCAACCAAGACAGATGACACAACAAAGGTTTCACAGCTAACCCTAACCTTAACCAGAAAAGGACTAAGTGCTCAGGGGCTTTCCCATACAGAAACTGCTATTGCTCGCCAATTGTTGCAACATGATGCAGTGAAGGGAAACCTGCGTACAGCTCTGTTGAACAAAGATGTTGCTGAAACAGCGCTTCGTGATATTACAACTGGGCAGCATCTTGCTCCTATCCGAACATTTCCATTATCATTTGATGGCCTAAGGTATCTTGATCATAAGCATCCAAACACTGGGGTCATTCAGACAGTTAATCAAATTGGAACTACAACAGAAACAGCCTACGGTATGAATGTTACTTCTCAAAGTCAAGTGGGTGTTAGCTTAACACAGCCCTCATTTATGGGAGCCTCAGCATCAAGCGTATGGGCACTTCATGGTCAATCTCAATACATGGGGATTGATGGATTTGTCAGCGCCGATGGTAAACTGCACGGTGCTGCAGCAGGTCTGTATCACGGAAATGCAGAAGACGGATATGCCGCCCTTAGCCTATCAACGATGCATCACACGCGAAATGGCTTGGGCGACTGTGTGTTCGGTCGCATAAATGCGACAGCAATAAACGAAACCCATGTTGTTGCAAATTTAACCCTTAAAAAGCGAATTATAGATATCGATATTTCTGCGCAAATTTTCTCGGATGTGTATGCAAAGCGCGACGCACATGTGCTTAGAATAAACAGTGAAAACATTGCAGTACCTTTGCAAAACCTGCCTTTAACATATGGGTTTCAATTGCAAGCATCTTTCAATGTTAACGTCGGAACTTTAACTGCAGGCTATGGCATTACAGACGATCTAACAGGCTATACTCAAACCTTAAATTTAATGTTTGATCTGGAATTATAAAGGCAAAAAAGCCTTTAGATTCTCTTTGTTTGAGTGGTTTTAGATACAAAGAATTCAGCGTACTAACGTCAAGTCGACACTTTACGATGATATCCGGATTCCCCCCTATTTAATGATATGGGGGGAACTGCGCCAAATCTTTCATGGCTTGTGTTAACTTGCCGTTTTTACCCACGATGTCTATACGTATAGCTTCAAGAGTACTTGCACCCTGGATAGAACTTAATGTCTCGTTTTCTAAAGCTTGAATATTAATCATTTACATTCCTTTACCTTCATCAGTTTTATACCCAAATATTGATACAATTTAAAGGACTATGTTTTATTCTGGCACTATTGCGTATAATAATAACGGATAAATGAATCTTAAGGTTTATCTGAAAATTCAGATCTGTTTCAAAAACCTGACACCGTGACGCTGCACTCATCGAAAAAACGCGCTGTAGTTATAACTTGTCTAAATAATACGTCGGGGAGACATGATAGAGCTTCCATATGAACGTTTCTATAGAATCCTCTACAATATCTCCTCCCAGTCCATATACTGCGTTAGGTTTATCAGAGTTGGGGCGAATATATAAAAAGCTTGAATGATCGCATATTTCAAAAAATGGAATCTCATCTTCCTCCATATACTCTAAGACTTCTTCTGTAATAAGACCGCTTGTAGCACAATAAACTATTATTTGCTGAATTTCTTCTGGAAAAAGAAAGTTATTAATATAATAACTCTCATATTCTGCAGATGCATTTGCAGGGGTTGTCAGATTCCCACCACCAATTTCTAGCCAAAACTCCTTTAGTTCGATAGGGAAAACAACTTCCAAATTCTCTTCTACTGCTAGAATGCTATCCCTGGATGCTTGAATAAAAGAATTTTCATGCCAAGTTTCAATTACATGATCATGTGGGGCTTGATATTTCTTTAAATATTCATACTTACTCATTATTCTCCTTCTTTTTGGGTTGGTTCAGCAAAGATTTCACGTGCCGGCGCCCCCTTTTGCACGCATCTTTAACCCAAATAACGGTTGATAAAAGCTATTTCTCCTCACCATTTGGAATAGGCTGTCGCGGGTGTTGATCTGCTTCAAACCAGATATCCAGAAACGGCAACGATGAATTCTTTGTTATGGCATTTACGGCACTTTGAAATTGTTGTTTGTTTTTCTTGCCCACTAACGATGCTGCTTTCATTTCTTCACACAGCCCATGTAAATCAAGTTCTGGGAAAGGTAAACCCTTATCCAACAAAAAGTCTTTGATGAATTCTAACTCAAACCGATACGTAAACATCAGGATCCATTCTTCAAATAGCCAGAACGTCCCTGTAGAAGTAATTCGTTTTGTTTTTTCATAATCAATATTAATTGATTTATGAATATCATTAATCATTTCTTCGGAAACGGACATAAAGAAACTTGAAAGAATATTATCAGTTAATTTCTTGTCATAGTATTTATAGTAATGATAAATTCTTCCTAGATATTCATATGCTGTAGAATATATTTCTTTATTGTAAAAACATGTGTATTCCTCATATTGAGATGAAAGCTTTTCTGTATATTTCATTTTTAAACCCCCTGGGGTAAGGTAATACTTTTTCTCAAAAGATATTTTTTATCTGTCTCAAAATGCGTATAAATTCGTTTGAGATTGTGAGTGGTGACCGTTAATGTAAAACTATCTTGTCCCGTTCTTTTTATATGCGCCAATTTATCGACTCCATCATGTCTAAAATTCACTTTAAGCCCTTTGCCTGTCCAACAATCTCTAATGTGTTTAATCGTATTACCCTAATAACTTTCTGCTGTTAAGCCATGTTTCTTTACGTGTTAGCTTTATCTTATTAGCTTACGATGGACATCCCTGAAAACTCTGCAGAATTGATATGATCCGAAGTTAGTGCAACAATAACATGATCGGTTCGTGTAACCATACCTTCTCGCGCTGCAATTTGTTGTACCAACGTTTTGTATTCTATGGGATTGTTTGCATCTGGCAATGTTTCTAAATAGACGCCACACACCCCAAACAGCAATGTAAACTGATGATATATTTTTATGTCAGATGTAATTGCTAAGATTGGAATGCCCGGCTTTAAACTTGAAATTTGCGCAACGGCTTCAAATGAGTTTGAAACTGCCGCAATAATCCGTGCGCCATGTCGATAGGCCAACAAAATAGCAGCCTCTGCAATGGATGGGGTTTCCGTCAATTGAGTCGTCTTAACACTAAACACATCGTGTTCTGCATTAAAAATAATGCGATCCATAATCTCTACGGCCTCTTTTGGATAATCACCTGATGCCGATTCTGCGGACAACATGACGGCATCCGTCCCCAAATAAACAGCAGTCGCAACATCTGAAACCTCTGCTCGGGTTGGCTTTGGCGCATGAATCATCGATTCCAACATTTGTGTCGCAACGATTACAGGCTTATTATGTTTGTGAGCCTCTCGTAAAATTCGCCGTTGTAAAGGGGGCACTTGCTCGGGCGGCAACTCAACCCCTAAATCCCCACGCGCAATCATCACGCCATCCGTTGCGTTTAAAATAGCCGTTAGATTTTGTATAGCTTGGGGTTTTTCCAATTTAGCAATAATTTTAGCCTTGGTATGAATGCGCTTTCGCGCCTGAAAAATATCATCTGCCGTTTGCACAAATGATAACGCAATAAAATCAACATCTTTCGACAATGCAAATTCCAAATCCGCTTTGTCTTTCTCTGTTAGAATAT
Source organism: Candidatus Paracaedibacteraceae bacterium UBA6184 (assembly GCA_002422845.1). GTDB lineage: Bacteria > Pseudomonadota > Alphaproteobacteria > UBA6184 > UBA6184 > Bodonicaedibacter. The sequence goes on along the minus strand of DITM01000100.1, from coordinate 15,155 downwards.
CAATCGGCAAATGGGTAGAGGGAAGATTCAATCCCTTATTGTTGGAAACAATCCCGGATACTAATGCTGTGGTTTTGATGCAGTGTGCATCCACGAAATCCACCCGAAACGCAAGTTTCCCATCATCCACCAGTAACTCGTCACCTTTTTTAGCCGCTGCAAAAATCTCTGGATGGGGCAACTGCACCCGTGTTGAGTCTCCCAACGCAGACTCCATATCGAATCGAAACTGTTGTCCAGCCTTAACATTCACTTCGGAAGATTCAAATTTTCCAACGCGCAGTTTAGGCCCTTGAAGATCCGCTAAAATTGCAATGGATTTGCCCACAGACTGTTCTAGCTTACGAATCCAATGAATGTTTTGTTCGTGTGTTTCATGCGTCCCGTGTGAAAAATTGAGACGAAAAATATCGACCCCTCGTTCAAATAGCCACTGAATCATATCCGCAGACGATGAAGCAGGCCCCAGAGTTGCGACAATTTTAGTTTGACGATTGCGATGCATACTATCCCTATTTTTTAAGTAGCATACCCAACTTATACTGATAAAATCCAGGTAAAATTGACCTTAATAATAAAAGCCCCCATCGACGACACGAGTGGGGGCTTTTATATACAGTATTAGAAGTTAGCGATCTAAGCTTACGTTTACAGCCGCTGATGATCCAGCAAGTGTATCTAACGCTAGGTTAGAACTGAACGTTACGCCACTGTTTAAGTTCAATGAAGATGACCATTCAACAGATCCACTGAATCCAGTTGTTGATCCAAGATCCTTAGAGTTTGAACTCAAGTTCTTTGAACCATAACCAGCTTTAGCTAACAAACGTGTGTCGATTGAATACGTATCGGCTGCTAATTTAGCAACTTCTGCATCCAACCCAACATAACCTGTTGTCTCACTCAAGTTAAACACACCACTGCGGTCTAATTGACGATGAGCCAATTGTACGAATGGAGATACAAACTCAGCATCCAATCCCAATGTGATTTGAGAACGATATCCTGACCAATCACTTAGATGAATATCGTTAGCAGACACAGATCCAACTTGACCTTCAACGAAGAATGATCCGAAACTGTGAGATGCAACCACAGATGTTTCCAATTGACGGCTGTCAGTGCTGAAACCAGCACCGCTGTTTGCGTACCCTTGAATCGCACCAATTACAGTGTTCCCCAAACGGTAAGCGACAGACCCTGTTGCAGCTTCCGTTGATTTAGCAGACGATACATCGCCTTTTAATTGAACGAACAATGGCATGCCCAATTCAATGGATTGACCCAAAGCTCCATTTAACTTAAACGCACGACCATCCACCAATCCTGTTGCAGCTGTACGTGCTTGACGCAACGATACATTAGAGGATAGATCGCGAGATACAGCAGCTGACAACTCTTCAACTCTTGAAGCTGGTGGATACATCAAGTCAAACACCACCTGACGCAGATCTGATAAATACTTATCAACATTCATACCTAATTCAATCAATACCTTATTGTACAAGTCTTGCCCTTTAATACTATCAAAATCACGTTTGCTTCCATCACCACTTGGACCATTTGTATAGTATGATAAGCTACTTGCGAGTTTGTTATTGTTTAGAATGAAAGCAACAAGTGTTGGAATTACTTGTTCATCAAGTCCATCCGAAGAATATAATAACTTTGCATAATCATCCTGCAACTGACAATATTGTTCTAAACCTTTTGTTGTCCTAGTCCCTTTTGCTGCGGGAACAGCTGTAAACCTTCGAAAGTTTCCAGTTCCCTTAAGTCCTTCAATATTTGATTTCAATTGATTTAATAGTGCAGTATGTCGAATTGATCCAATTAACAAATGATACTTTTCCACAAAGCTAACGATTTCAATTTTTGGATCTACAGGAATATTTCCCGCAGAACTGTCATCTGTAAGTGTAAGCAAAGGCACAACAGCAGATCGAGCTACTGATGCAGCTTGAACTGCAACATTCTGTGCTGCACTCAAAATATCCAACGCTGTTGTAGTCGGCAATAATTGTATCGTTTGTGCTAAGGATAAACCAGAAGTTGAAGAGTCTCCAAAGACTCCAACAGAACCATTACCCTTCGGAACTAGAGAATTGTTTGCACGTCGCGCAGCAGCTAACCCCGTTATCAAGGCGCCTGAAATTGGATCTACTGGCATTTGTGATGTTATTAACTGTTGGGTCTGCTGTCCAACTGCCTGAATAAACGCAGCAGAAGTCGAGGTAGCACTCCATTGCAATGTATCCATTGAAACCATTCGTGATCTTAATAATGCCATAACAGTGGGATCAAGAGTAAATCGCGCTGGCATAGACACTGTTGGACCGTTTCCTAATAACAATTGTGGATTTGACCTTACCGCCGCAACTAACGCAACAAAATCAACATCGATTACAACACCACCAGAATTATTAGCAATCATCAATACAGTTCCCAAAATACGCGCTTGATCTTGTTGCGACATGTCTGATGTCTGAGCAATCACCGTCAAAGCACGCATAGTGTCCTCAAGCAGTAATGGATTGGTCACTCCCTGGCTTTGCAAGCCTAACCGAACTGCCGCAATACGAGCTTCTGATGTCCCAATTGACGGTAACGCACGTATTGCTAATACAACAGCATTGAATCGGTCTTCTAATCTAAGCGGATCGCCTGCTGATGTTGCGTGGGCAATGGCAACCGCGGCTCGCAATGCAAGTTGTTGTTGTTGCGAAGTAAGTGCTCTAAATGCTTCAGATCGTTGAGCCATCTCGAGAGCACCAATGTTTGTTAGCGATGCCACCAACGCTGGGTCTGCATTAGAAGCTAAAAAAGCCCCAGAAATCTGGGTGGTTTGCCCCCCTACTTCCATAATTTGACGCACTGCTTCAGGGGTTGAAATAGGGGTGCTTGAACCAGGGCCCCCTGCAACAACCACGGCACCATCCCCATTTAGGTTTGAAGGCGAACGAAGCCACAGATCTACAACATTTCCAACGCCTTCAGCAAAGGCTGCGGAATTAGCTCGGAACTGTAAAACACTAGCCTCATCTGAAACCCCATTCTGGCTTGGTAATATTACTCTAAACTCCCCGACAGCAGGTGCTTGATGCCGCAAAGTCAGATCAGTTCTATCTTCAGAAGGTTTAGAAGTTGATGAAAATAAATCTAAAACCGCGGCTCTTGCTACAGTAGCAATGGGTGAATAGGGTGTTAAAACACCGTCAACATCAGCAAATGAGTTGTTTGGAACTCTTAGTAATATGTCATCATCAGGATCTATCAGATTTCCGGCAGCTCTGTCAGCCTCAGCAGCTGCAACTTTTGCGACTAACAGCTCCCTCAATGCTTTACTTTTTGCTACCTTTATTTTCCATACTCCAAAAAATTTCTGAAGATTTACATCGTGTCTATTAAAAACCTCAATATCATTATTGACCTTTTCTAATTCAGCTAACACATCTTTTGCCGTAGTGGGAGTCGGCGCTAAACCTTCCGCAATATCTTTTTGCAAAACTCTCTCAAGTTCAATTGAAGGTGGCACGCCATCTTCCATAGCTTGAGCTAAAGCATCCTGTGCAAGTGCGCTTAGTCTTTGAGAATCCTGACCAACCTCTGTTATTAACTCTGATACAGATTTTTGCTTATTCTCATCTCCACAACCGCTTAATGCAGCACATACCACCAACAATGATATTGAATTCATAAATTTTTTCTTCATAATTACTCTCATATTTTTATCAAGATACGACAAATATGTTTACAAACACTTAATAGGATAACGAAACAAAATTCTTGCTCTTTTGGGCTGTAGTCAGTATATTAAATTGTTTTTTGTAGGATGGCGGGGTAATCCCAGGGTATGCCTCCCCTACAGGTTAAATCAATTGAAAGGATTGAAAATGCCCAAGTTAAAAACTAAAAGTGGCGCAAAAAAGCGCTTCAAAGTGACTGCCACCGGCAAAATTTTGTTCGGTAAGGCAGGTCGTCGCCATGGGATGAGCAAACGCCCTCAATCAATGTTACGGGACTCTCGCGGTATGCATGTTATGAATGCATCCGATGTGGCTCGTGTTAAACGTCATATGTTACCGTACGCATAAGGAGGAATTTGAATGTCTAGAGTTAAACGTGGTGTGACCGCCCATGCGCGTCACAAAAAAATATTAGACCTTGCAAAAGGTTCAGTCGGCCGTGCGAAGTGTTGTTATAGAACAGCACGTCAGCGCGTTGAAAAGAATATGCAATATGCGTATCGTGACCGCCGTGTGCGTAAACGCGATTTCCGCGCATTGTGGATTCAACGTATCAACGCAGCAGTTCGTCTGCATGGATTGACATATTCTCAATTTATGCACGGATTGAAACTGTCGGGTATCGATCTGGATCGTAAAGTATTGGCTGACTTAGCTGTTCGCGAAGCTGCTGATATTAAAACTCTGGTTGATACAGCGCAATCTGCCCTGCAAAAATCAGCGTAAGATTCAAAAACCCCGGTTCGCCGGGGTTTTTTATTAAGCTACCCTGCAACGCACTGTTACCCTATCAGACGCACGTTCACAAACTGCTAAGCCACCAAAAATATCTTTTCAAAAAAAGCTTTCTCTCTTTAACTCAATTTTAAAGATTTCTTCTATAAGATAGTCATAAGAACAAAAAACCCAACAGGGGGATTTAAAAATGACACACAACAATAATATACCCTCACCGAAAAAATATCAGGTGGTATTACTGAATGACAACAAGACACCTACTGAATTTGTTGTGCAGGTATTACAAAAAATATTTCAAAAAACCGCACATGAATCTGCACAAATTATGATGAATATCCACCTTAGTGGAACTGGAGTTGTCGGGGCATACACTTACGAGATTGCAGAAACTCGGTTGAACAATGTTTTAAAACAGGCTCGTAAATATCAACACCCATTGCAGGGTGAATTAGAGGTAATTCGTTGATGTTATCAAAAAATCTTGAAAGCAGCCTAAGGCGCGCAGTTGATTATGCTTTAAGTTTAGGACACGAGCATACAACATTAGAACATTTATTATATTCACTAACAGAAGATCCAGATATAGAAGGAGTATTTAAAAGTGTGTCTGTAAATGTTCCACAGATGCGCGAAGCCTTATGGGAATTTATTACAACAGAACTTACGTATTTAAAAATTAAAGATTTAGAAGAATCCTCTCCAACAATTTCATTTCAACGGGTTTTGCATCGAGCCATTTTACAAACACAAACAATCGGTGGAAAAACTGTAGACAGTCGATATGTATTAGCAGGGTTGTTTGACGAAAAAGAATCTCATGCTGCATTTTTTCTAAAGATTCATAATTTGAATCGCATTGATATCATTCAGTATATGAACAATAATCCGATATCTTTACGCAAAATAACAAAAAAGAATACTGAAGAATCTACATCGATACAGCAATTAACAAAGATCTCTTCACTCGATTCAAAGTTACAATTACCTAATTTTACAACATCACCCGTCGAAACGCAGATGCCAAACTCACCTGAATCTGCTGATAAAAAACATTTGAAACAATTTTGCATCAACTTAAATGAACGTGCAACTAACGGTAAAATTGATCCGGTGATTGGGCGAACTATTGAAATTGAACGCGTCATTGAAATCTTAAGCAGACGATCTAAAAACAATCCAATTTTAGTCGGAGAAGCCGGCGTTGGAAAAACAGCCGTGGCAGAAGGTTTAGCCATACAAATTATTGAAAAAAAAATCCCCTCACTCATAAACTCAACCATATATTCCTTAGATTTAGGATTATTATTAGCAGGAACTCGATATCGTGGAGACTTTGAAGAACGTTTGAAAAATGTTGTGTCAGATATCGTCGCAACCCCCGGTGCCATTTTGTTTATTGATGAAATTCATAACATTGTTGGCGCAGGATCCACTCAAGGTGGTGGGATGGACGCCTCCAACTTATTAAAGCCAGCCCTCGCTCGCGGTGAAATTCGATGTATCGGTGCAACGACTCACAAAGAATTCAGACAGTTTTTTGAAAAAGATCGTGCGTTAACACGCCGCTTTCAAAAGGTGGATATTGATGAAACATCCCCCGAAGATACGTTACAGATTTTAAAACAATTGAAAAAAATCTATGAAACGTATCATTCTGTGCACTACTCAGATGAAATATTAAGTTCGGTTGTGGAACTGTCTGTGCGATACATTCATAATCGCGCACTTCCCGACAAAGCTATTGATGTATTAGATGAAGCGGGAGCCCACCATCATTTATATAACGAATCATCCAAAAATATTACCTTGCGTGAAATAGAAGAAACCGTGGCAAAGATCGCCAGAATGCCACGCTTAAGTGTCACAACTGATGAACGAAAAACGATCCTAAATCTTCGCAAAAAATTAAAGACAAGCATTTTTGGTCAAGAAAAAGCCATCGATGCTGTTGTAGACTCCATCCAGATTTCACGCGCAGGTCTTCGAAATCCAGAAAAACCTACAGGAGCCTTTTTATTCGCAGGCCCTACCGGAGTTGGTAAAACAGAACTCGCCAGGCAGGTTTCGTCTCAATTAGGTTTAAAGTTACTGCGATTTGATATGTCAGAATATATGGAAAAACATAGCGTTGCAAAGCTTATTGGAACACCTCCAGGATATGTAGGGTATGACCAAGGTGGATTATTAACCGATGCCATTGATAAACACCCACATGCCGTTTTGCTGTTAGATGAAATAGAAAAAGCACACCCTGATTTGTTTGCGATTTTATTGCAAATGATGGACTATGGCAAAGTCACAGATAACAATGGCCGAGAAGTTGACTGCAGACATTTGATGATCATTATGACCACGAATGCTGGATCAATGGAACTTTCAAAATCACCGATCGGTTTTGGAAAAACAGATCCTTCAGAAGCTTCAGAGACTGCCGATATTACTCGCTTATTTACGCCAGAATTCCGCAATCGTTTAGATGGAATTGTTACATTTCATCGATTGTCTGAAAAAGATATCGTGCATGTATTTGATAAGTTCTTTGAACAAACAATAACGCTGTTGAAAGAAAAACACATTGACGTCTCCGTTTCATCAAAGGCTAAAAAATGGTTTATCGAACATGGATATTCAGAAACGATGGGGGCTCGCCCTATGGAGCGTTTGATTCAAGAAAAAATAAAACTCCCCTTGTCTAAAGAGATTTTATTTGGCAAACCTTCAAAGAAAGGAAAAAAACTGCTGATTGATATGAAGGGTGAGGATATTACTATTCTTTCCTCTGAAAAAGAAACCAATTAATAAGAAAAAGTATTCTGAAATATTGGAAACTATGATACACCTTATTTGAAGTATAATCAGAGTTTCCAATGTCAGTACATTCAAAATTAACCCCATGGTTGATGTGGGTTTTAGCCGTGTTTTTTTATTTTTATCAATCTATCATTCGTGTCGCTACTAGCAATCTGCGAGAACCTTTAACGCTGGAATTCAATCTAACAGCCAGCGAATATGGGATTTTTGCATCTTATTGGTTGGTTTCCTATGCTCTTCTCCAAATTCCCACAGGCATTGCTTTAGACAAGTGGGGCGTCAGAAAAGTATTTACGGCCTCGGCCTTTCTCTGTGGTTTAGGCACTTTAATCACTGCTTATACTGAAAGCTATGCCTGGCTTTGCTTTGCACGTTTATTAGTTGGAGCCGGTTCTGCGTCAGCATTTATTGGCACATTTAAAATATCCTCTGACTGGTTTAAGCCCTATATGTTACCTATTTTAGTAGGCTGTCTTTCAGGAGTAGGCGTTTTAGGTGCAAGCCTAGCAGGAGCCCCCTTGGTAATGTTACAAGAATCCGTTGGATGGAGAACCGTGTTTTACAGTTTATCCATAACAGCATTTGCCCTATCTCTTTTATACAGTTTAGTTTTACGTGATAAAAAACTATCCTCAACCTTAAGTTTACGTGAAATAAAAAAGCAAATATTGCACTTAATCACTGAACCTCAAATATGGTTATTGGGAACTATTGGGTTTTTATTATACACACCCGTTTCTGTATTAGCCGATCTGTGGGGACCAAGCTTTATGCGAGCAGTCTACGGATATGACAGCATAGACTCTGCTATTGCTTCGTCATTTATTTTTTATGGAAACGCAGTTGGATCATTCATAGCCGGCTGGATGTTCTTAAAATTTACAACGAACAAACAATTTTTTGCATGCTTTATGACCCTTGCCGGAATCATAATGTCTGTAATAGTTTGGATGGATTTATCTAATTTTTGGATATTATGCAGTGCTTTGTTTGCCCTTGGCTGTATGGTGGGGGCAGAGAATCTTGCCTTTCCTTTAGGCGCACGTTATGCCGCAGAAGGGTTCCAAGGGCTCTCAGCCAGCGTGATTAACTTTTTAGTGATGGTCGGCGCCATAGTCTTACAGCCCGGGATTGGAGTCATTATGGATTTACTGTGGGATGGTTCTATGAACAATGGAGTGCCTATCTATTCAATCGATCAATATCGTTGGGGATTATCTGCTTTAATTGGATCGCTAGTATTGGGATTGATTTTATCGCTAGGAGTTAAAGGTAAAACAGTACCTACGCCTCATACTCATAAAGGTTAATTTCGCACAAGCACCGTGACGCACATCTGTTAGATGCGTGAGACCTGTTATATATAGCTGAATTCTTATAATCTGGGCATGCGTCACTCGGTCGCTAATGTATACATTTTAGTACATGTCTCGCCTCGTTCCTGTACCCAAATTAAATTAATCTAGCTATAGATCAATCTGGGTATATGCGGGGCTCCAGGACATCCACACAATGCGGTATGCGTAGCCGAAACTCCTGCTTGACGCGTAAGGCGCCCTTGAGCCATATTGAATTTTTTTGAGCTTTTGGTGCTGGACTCAGTTCTTTTTATAACGTGTGCCCAGAACACATGGAATCTATTCCTGGCATGCCCCGATGGGGCCCTCCCCCCGCCACCACAACGTAATACAATCGGTATCTTTCAAAACAATCGTTTTTGAAAAGGTACACGTCATCGCAAAGATACCATCCTCGTTCAAACTAGGATATGTTTCGCACAGCGCTGTGCNNCCAGAATCGGTCTTACGTATCAGACACTGGTTAATAAAAATTGAATTGAATGAAGATTTTTTGAAAATAATTTTAGTTATGTGTTGGGGGTTTCCTTAGTCGCAGCTAAAAATCTACTCACATGACTGTAATGCACAATGTGGTGAGCTAATGAGAAACAAAGCTCAGCTGCTGCCAATTTGTCCTTATTGGGATTAATTAATAAAATCACGTCATCATGTTTTACCACGTCATCTAACTCTATCCGATAGAAAAAAATAGAATCAACTGGTTGATCCAAATCTTTAAACAATTTTATTGCTTCAGAATCTAAATACCCGGATTTTCCCTTTGCTTTTAAAAGAACCTTTCTATTTTCAAACAGTGTTGTAAGATGCCCCCCAGTGGAAAACTGGAAAAAACTTTGAGGAGATTCCGCCCTAGTGTTTAGAAGAATGACTAGGCTTGCTTGACTTGCTGCTTGCAACGTGACGATAGATTTTTCGATTAATTCTTTATAATCTGCCGACAATGGTGACTTGCCGTTTAACTCACTCAAAAATCTTCCAACGGCCTGTTTAGATTCTATATGAGTCTCAAGATCTTTTCGGCGATTAACTTTTTCTGAAATATCTACAATTGCCCCAAAGACACCAATTATTTTACCTTTTTGGTTTTTTAAAGGGGTAAAGCGTTTTTGCACCCAAATCATTTTATCTTGAACACCGACAATACAATCATATAAAATTTTTACCTGAGTTGTACCCGCCAATATTGGATCAAATACTTCGTCTCGAAGGCTTAAATCCGCAGAAGAGTATGGAAGGTCTTGGTTTGTTAATCCAATAATATCTGCTGGAGAATTTAACCCAATTAAATCTGAAAATACTTGATTGCACCCTTGATAAGCTTTATTGCGATCCAACCAAAAAACTGGCGCAGGAATAGCATCCAAAAATATGGATGTATTATTCATAAAATTACTCTGCATTTTAAACCGATAAAAGTACGTTGAAAGTTTATGAAACAGCTGTCGCAACATAAAAAGCCTTTGGTGACCAAGAATTGGAGTATACTCATATTCTAATCAATATAAAAGGGTTTTTATGTTCATTCTGTGTTATTTTATTGACTTTATTAAACCAAATCGTTTATGGAAAAAAGAAAAGGATACCCATTAAATGACAAAGTTGGTTATTGTCGAATCGCCGGCGAAGGCTAAAACTATTAATACATATCTTGGTGACGACTATCACGTCATTGCAAGTTACGGCCATATTCGTGATTTACCCACAAAGCAAGGTTCAGTTCTCCCAGAACAACACTTCGAAATGGTTTGGGAATTAAACGATCGTGGTAAAAAGCAGTTAAAAGAAATTGTAGGTCAATTGAAATCCTGTGATGAACTGTTGTTAGCAACGGATCCTGATCGCGAAGGAGAAGCCATTTCGTGGCATGTAACAGAAGAACTACACCGACAAAAGGCTTTGAAAAACAAACCTGTTCGACGGGTAGTATTTAACGAAATCACAAAATCTGCTATACAAAAAGCTATTGAAAACCCCAGAGAAGTTGATCAAAATTTAGTCTCAGCCTATCTAGCTCGGCGGGCTTTAGATTATCTGATGGGATTTACGCTATCTCCCGTATTGTGGCGAAAGTTACCTGGCAGCCGATCAGCCGGCAGAGTTCAATCCGTCGCCTTGCGATTAATTTCAGATCGTGAAGCAGAGATTGAGGCGTTCAAAGCCCAAGAATATTGGAAGGTTCTCGGAAGCTTCTTTGCAAAAAAAGATATCGAAACTCAGTTAATCGAATACAAAAGCCAAAAACTGGATCGATTGGATATTGCAAACGAAGCACAAGCTAAGTCAATTGTCACATCGTTGAATAACGCAGAATTCCGAGTCCAATCAATTCAGACAAAGCAGACTAAACGCAATCCATTTGCACCATTTATTACATCCACCTTGCAACAGGATGCGTCTCGTAAATTTGGATTCAGCGCATCAAAAACCATGCAGTTGGCTCAACAATTATACGAAGGCATCGACATCGGTGGAAAAACAGTCGCCCTGATTACCTATATGCGTACAGACAGCACCAACTTATCCAACGATGCGTTAACGTCCATTCGTGATTATGTTAAAAACAATTTTGATCAAACCTATTTACCCGATCAACCACGTCACTACAAAACAAAATCCAAGAATGCTCAAGAAGCACACGAAGCCATTCGTCCTGTAGATCCTAAAGTTTCTCCAAAGTCGATTGAAACAAAAATGCAGCGCGATTTATGGAGACTGTATGATTTAATTTGGAAACGCGCCGTTTCATCTCAGATGAATTCTGCGGACATTGATCAAACACGTATTGATATCGAAGACACCAACAAACTTTCTGTGTTTAGAGCCACCGGCAGTGTCATAAAGTTTGATGGATTTTTGGCACTATACAATGAATCTTCTGATGATGAGGAAGAAGAAAAAAGCAAGCTATTACCCGCACTACAAGAAGGGCAATCCGTTGAGTGTAAAGCAATAACACCAGAACAACACTTTACGCTTCCTCCAGCACGATACACCGAAGCTAGTTTAATCAAAAAACTAGAAGAACTAGGGATCGGTCGTCCATCCACCTATGCGAATATTATTAAAGTCTTACAAGATCGCAGTTATGTGCGCTTAGATAAAAAACGGTTTTTCTGTGAAGATCGCGGGCGCATCGTTACGGCCTTTTTACACAATTTCTTTGAACAGTATGTTGAATATGATTTCACTGCTCAAATGGAAACTCAACTGGATGACATCGCCGATGGAAACCAAAAGTGGGAAGTTCTGTTAAAAACGTTTTGGGACAAATTACAAGAAAACGTCACTGCAACCAATGCATTGCGTATTACCGAAGTCATCGATGCCTTAAACCAAGATTTAGCCACCTATCTGTTTCCTGTCGTTGATGAAAAATCTGACCCTAGAAAATGTCCAGAATGCAAAGACGGAATGCTGAGTTTGAAACTAGGAAAATTTGGATCTTTCATCGGATGTTCCAACTATCCAACGTGTAATCACACACGCAAACTGTCCAGCAATGACAGTGGAAATACGGAAGAAGGCGCAGAAAATGCAACTGCAGCTCCTACTGAAGCATTTGAGCCAAAAGAGATTGGGCAACATCCTGAAACAGGTTTACCCGTTCTCTTAAAGAAAGGTCCTTATGGTTTTTATATCGAAATGGTTGATCCAGAAGCTCCACCCATAATCGTTGGAAAAAAGAAAACAAAAGCAAAACCCAAGCGAGCCTCTATTCCTAAAACTGTTGCCATTGATTCTGTCGATTTAGCTATGGCTGTAGAATTACTATCGCTGCCCAGAGAATTAGGCAACCATCCTGAAACCAGTTGGCCAATAGCGGTCAACAAAGGTCGCTTTGGGCCGTATATTCAATACAATAATGCGTTTACAACGTTACCCGATTCATTATCGGTATACACAGTAACCCTCAAAGAGGCAGTAGACATTCTTGCAAAGCCGAAAGAGAAAAAGACGAAGAAATCTGCTAAATAATGTTTTATCCGATTCAAAGCATCGGATATACCTGGAACACCTCTAAACAAATATATGGGGTGTTCTCTGGGTACTCATTAAACTCTGGACTGCTGATTATTACCAGCGTTACAGCATTCATTGTAATGTCAAGTCTGCATCTATCCATTGGGTTTGGAATCTTATGCGGGTTATTGTTATGGATAAGTCTGATCGATATGTACGACCGCATCATTCCAGATATATTGCTCCTAGGCGTTCTATTTACCCTATGGGTAATAGATGCCCCTACCTACCCAATATCACTTGTCATCGCAGCAGGACTTATATTGATAAAGTTAGGATTAGAGGCTCTCTATAAAAAAACACTCGTCGGATGGGGAGATATAAAGCTTCTGACGCTGTGTTTAGTCTTTGCCCCCCTGAACTCTATCTCTGCCCTATTCTTTATTTCTGGCAGTTTTGGAATCATCCTGCATCTATTATTTCGATCAAAAGAATTCCCTTTTGCTCCAGCGATCATTATTGGTTTCTTAAGTACTTATTGTATACGTTAGGCAATATGCCCCCAGCGTAACGCTGAACCCACCAAGCCAGACTTCTATACTACCCCCTCTAAAAATAGCCCAGACTCGCCCTGGTTGCTCCTTTTGGGCATTGTAGGGCAAAGAAGTGCTCTATTGTATAACGACATTCTTCACACACCCCTAGATGAGATTCAATCCACTCTACTTTATGTTATAGCTAGATTAATTTAATTTGGGTACAGGAACGAGGCGAGACATGTACTAAAATGTACATTAGCGACCAAGTGGCGCATACCCAGATTATAAGAATTCAGCTATACAAGACTCCACCCCCTCATCTATGCGCCAGGTGGTATCTGCCATCATCAAATCGCACCGTAATATACCCTTCGTTGAAAAATAATTTGAAACTTTCAAACTGATGATGTTTAATCCCGTTCGTTTTATAACGTGTGCCCAGAACACATCGCATCCAATTCAATCAACAACAACTCTCAGGGCGCTCCCCTCTCTCACTTTTAAAAACACAAACTCTTGACTTTTTTGACACCCAACCTTATATATCAGTTATAGGAGATCCACACATGAAACACACACTTCAATCACTACTAATGACAACTGTACTTACCTTACCCACTGCTTTCGCTTCAGATCAAATATCTCCTTTCTCAGATGAATCAACAACTAATGCTCTTGCAACACCCGAATCAAATCCTCAAGTTTCTGTAACAGCTCAGTTTAAGAACATGCTTAAAAACGACTCTTTTGATGAGATATTGAATGAATCCTTTGCAACAGAGCTTTGGGCAAAGAAGATCAGTGATGCTGAATATTGGGCTCTTGTTAGTCTTGTTAATAACAATACTAACATTACTTCCAATCAGACATATATATTAAAAAGGCTATTACCCAACGCAACTCCATCTAATATTCAATGGGCAGCAGCTGGATTAAAAGATCTTGGATTTAAATATTCTAAAGGATCTGATGAACGTACCAAGTATCATACTAGTGCTCGCACACTCTTTGAACGATTAATCGCTCATGCAGGAGAAACACCACAAGATATGCTCTTTAGAGCACTAGTATTCAGTGGTCTTGGATCTATTTCTCCAGCAGGATCCTCTGAACGTGCTGCGCATCATGACAGAGCTGCCGCACTCTATGAAAAACCTGCTCATCATCAGGACGCAACATCAAAAGACATTCGAGAAGCAGCAGCTGGATTAAAAGATCTTGGATCCAACTATCATAACAGAGCCGCAGTACTCTATGAAAAATCTGCAGATCATCAGGACGTAACTCTAGATGATATTCTATTGGCAGGAGCTGGATTAAGAGATCTTGGATCCTACTATTTTGAAAGATCTTATGCACAAGTTGACTATCATGACAGATCTGCAGCACTCTACGAACGAGCAGTCGATCATCCGCACGCAACTCTATCTCATATTCTACGGGCAGCAAATGGATTAAGCTGTCTTAGCCCTGCCCATCATGAAAGAGCTGCAGCACTCTATGAACTAGCTCCCAGTCATGCAACCGCAACTCCATCTAATATTCTACGGGCAGCAGATGGATTAAAAACTCTTGGACCTGCCTATCATGACAGCACCGCAATACTCTATGAACTATCTAAACGTCATCGGGATGCCACTCCAGTTAATATTCTATGGGCAGCAAATCGATTACGAGATCTTGGATCCGACTATCATGACAGAGCAGCCGCACTCTATGAAAAATCTGCACAGGATCTAACTGCAACTCAAAAGGATGTTCAATCGGCAGTAAATGGATTAAAAGATCTTGGATCCGACTATCATAACAGAACAGCAATACTCTATGAATTCGCTGGCAATCATGCAACTGCAACTCCACTTGATATTCGATGGGCAGCAGATAAATTACGCGACCTTGGATCTAAGTATTCTGAAGGATCCCCTAAATGTGCTGAATATCTTACCAGAGCAAATGTGTTACTTAGAAAACATCACTTGACACTTCAAAATCACTTTGTA
>DITM01000093.1 GCA_002422845.1 Candidatus Paracaedibacteraceae bacterium UBA6184 | reverse complement strand
CACTTTAACAACCGTGAGTCTTTGCGCCTCGAATTAATATTCTTCGGCACGCTGATTCACTAAACAGGAACCAAACACCACTTACACACGAAACCATCTCAACTTCACCCCCAAACCTTACCTCTCCCACGCCCGAAATGGGTTCAAAATCTCTCATGTCTCCCTTTACTTCGGATCTAATGTATCAAACACCCCCACTGACTCCGTTCGTTTCATATAGGTCGGCTTTGGTAATGGGGCTTCTCCCACCGATGAGTCATTAGAAACTCCAGGCTTACTAAGTCTTGGAATTGCTAAAACAACTTTATCGATTTCCAGCACTACTGCTGTTAAATTATTTTGCTTAGCTTCACGTAACAAGCTTGTTTGAGTACGCTCTTTTGGAATGACTCCCCCTACATACTGCGCAGAAAAAGCCCCCTCACCTTTGAATGCACCCGATCGAATCGATTTTACACGCATCTGCTCTTCCAATCTTCTAAAAAGATCTAAAGCTCCATTTTTTCTTTCTACCGCATTTGGATCAAGACGAGATTGAGCATAAAAGCTAACTGAATCAGTCCTCTCTCCCATACCCATATCATCTTCTTCAGTCTCAAAAGAAAACACCTCCAACTCAGAGCTGCTCACAGCAACCTCATTCTCTGAAGACAAAGCCTGCTCCTCAGAAAGGTCAGCGCCATTAACTAAACTCAAACATAAACTTACAATATAAACTGGTGTTAACACTAATCGCATTTCATATCTCCCTAATAATTCATTATTTCGAATCTTATATAGGGGCTTTTTTTTTAAAGTCAAGTCGTCGACAAATATATAGCTGACTTCTTATAATCTGGGTATGCGTCACTCGGTCGCTAATGTACATTTAGTACATGTCTCGCCTCCTTCCCGCACCCAAATTAAATTATACTATGTTTCAATCCCAGTAATAATCGGAGACGTTGCTCTTGGCTTAATTTTTACAACCTCCTCTCGTGTTAAAGGATTAATCTCAAATTGAATCGGCACTAAACAATTAATTGCTGCTTCGCGCAACCGCGCTTCTGATGTTCTGCTTTCGGGCGCACGAATAGACTGGCGAACCACTTGATTAACAGGCGTTATTGGTGTCTGACTTCTAATCAGATTTACATTTGGCAATGATCTAATCGTTTTATATTGTTCAAGTTGATCCCCCCAAACCACAATTTCTCTAAGGTTGTTGCAAGTAAATGTAACAGTAACTTCATGCTCTTTCTTTGGAATCTCTTGTGGAGATTTCGAATCAACGACAGGTGTTAATATATTTACCCTATGAAACTCACCGCTTAAAAAAAAATCATCCTCATCGTCTTCGGATTCAACGAATGGCTGCTCTAACAAAAATTCACGCCTGCTTGACGGGGTTAACACTCCTGAACCGGCTTGCTCGACCAACTCAACGGGCACACCTAAAAAAGAACGCCATCGAGTAAGCCAGGGACTCTGTAAAGAAGATCTCGGCAAAGAATGAGATAAAAAAGCCTCTGACTCCAAATCTTGGTCATCTTCCTGCATTGCATAAACAATAGGAATGGGATCAGATGATAAACGAATTTTTCCAGTTTCAGAAAGATCGTCGTCATCGGCCGAGGCTACCTCAGCAGCATCTGATGTAACGGCATCTAAGCTTGTATCACTTACTCCGCGCAAAATGGAAACGATAAAACGTCTAGTATTTACATCTGTGAATTGCGACACTTTGACTCCCCTAATAAGAGAGTACGGCACACTGCCCCTACTGGCACATGCAACAATTGCATCCATCGCATAATTTATATTCACAAACACCAACAACACACCCAACATTTTAGACAAGGTCTTCATCTGGCGCTCCATTAAACAGAGAATAGGATTTAACCTACTTCGCATTTATTATTGCTAAACTATCACTTGAATCTTAATTAATTGTAAAGACAACGTAACACTTCAATTGAAACACACTCGCAATCAAAACTCTCGTCTTAAGATCTGCAATTTAATAAAAGTGGTATTTATAGAAAAAATATATGAAAAACATAAAAAACACCTGGACAAGACGCCTTAAGTTTGATAGAAAGTAATTCATATTTATGGGTAATTAGCTCAGTCGGTAGAGCATCTGACTTTTAATCAGAGGGTCACAGGTTCGAATCCTGTATTACCCACCATTCATTTTAAACATCTGATATTTTTTATATATGCTTTAAAAAAGTTACAAACGTGACTTTGAAGCTATCTCGACAGAATACTCCTGCATTCATTAGCTTAGATAAAACACACATATGTTATTGAACCCAACATCACGCTACTGGCTCAAGGGCGCTTTACGCGCCA
Source organism: Candidatus Paracaedibacteraceae bacterium UBA6184 (assembly GCA_002422845.1). GTDB lineage: Bacteria > Pseudomonadota > Alphaproteobacteria > UBA6184 > UBA6184 > Bodonicaedibacter. The sequence continues at coordinate 11,172 of DITM01000093.1, read as the reverse complement.
AACGGCATCCGCCGCTATCAAATCGCAGTGCGATTTGCTTGAGCCATATAAACGTTCTGATCCTAAACGTAACACACTTTTTTCAGCGCATTGACGACCTTCTCTGTGTTGGGCAATGCCAGCTTTTCCAGGTTTGCAGCATACGGCATCGGCACATCTTCACCAGTCACCCGCAATACAGGTGCATCCAGATAGTCAAAGGCATGCTCCATGATCTGAGCCGCTATTTCGGATCCAATCCCTGCATAGGGCCACCCCTCTTCTACCGTGACCAAACGATTTGTCTTCTTTAACGACTTAATAATCGTCTCTGTATCCAATGGACGCAGCGTTCTAAGGTTAATGACCTCAACACTTTTACCGAATTGTTCTTGCATAATGTCTGCCGCTTGCAACGCATAATCCAATGGTTTTGAAAATGACACAACCGTCACATCGCTACCTTCCCGCATGATTTTTGCTTTTCCAATCGGCAACACAAAATCATCACCTTCTGGAACTGGAAACGAACGACCATACATCAATTCATTTTCTAAGAATACTACTGGATTTGGATCACGAATAGCTGCTTTCAGCAATCCTTTGGCATCTTCTGCGTCATAGGGAGCAATCACTTTTAACCCAGGACAATGTGCATACCAACTGGCATAACATTGGGAATGCTGCGCACCCACTCGCGATGCGACTCCATTAGGCCCTCTAAATACAATCGGGCACCCCATCTGCCCACCTGACATATATAATGTCTTGGCCGCAGAGTTTATAATCTGATCAATGGCCTGCATGGAAAAATTAAACGTCATGAATTCAACAATAGGCCTAAGCCCCATGAATCCAGCGCCAACGCCAAGCCCTGCAAATCCCATTTCTGTAATCGGCGTATCAACCACACGCGTCGAACCAAACTCTTGCAATAATCCTTGTGTGACTTTATAAGCCCCCTGGTATTCAGCAACCTCTTCACCCATCACGAATACGCTGGGGTCTTTACGCATTTCTTCTGCCATCGCATCGCGCAATGCTTCACGCACTGTAATCATTTGACTCATCTTCTTATCCCTCTACTTTCATGGTTTTCGGTTCGTAAATACGGGTCACAATCTGCTGATCATGGAACCCTATGCACAACGCAATATTGCCCCAATCTATTGTTTCAGTCGCCCGCCCAAACATCGCGGTTGTTCGCGCAATAAGATAATATTCAATCACAATGCGCGCTTCTATCCCCTCACTGTCATATAGAAAGTTAGAAAATTCAAAGGGTTCAGCGTCAGCTAATGGTGTATAGCCTTCAATCTCGCTAGGCAAAGGGACAAAATTTACTACCCAATTATCATCTTCTATTTCACTAGAATTATAATCAGGACAAATATAAAACCCACCTGACCAATCAGGTATATTATATTCATAGTATACAGCTTTTGCATTATGAGCCAAAGCCAGTGACAAAGCCTCTTTTGCTTTCTGAATTAGAATGTTTTCGTATTCTGCCAAGTTAACATTTTGAATGTTGGTGGCAACTTCAGCCGAAACCAATGCCGTACAATATTGATTGAAATAAGATTCCAGCCCATTCCAATCTTTTTGTGTGGAGAACGTTTGAATTGTGTCTAAAAAATCATCATATGATATTTTTTTCACTTCTTATTCTCCTATCAAAATATCTGTATACAACTCTGATACTTCGGGTTCTGGAGATGATTTTGCAAACTCCACAACTTCTTTCATCACGTCTTTCACTCTGGTTTCAATAGCTTCGATTTCAGACTCAGTCACCGTGTAATCTTTTTGAATAATGGCTAAGAAATTTTGAATGGGATCATGATTCGTTTTCATTGCCTCCACTTCGTCTTTTGAACGATAGTTTCCAGGATCCGACATGGAATGTCCACGATAACGATAGGTTTTAATCTCTAACAAATATGGCCCCTTGCCCGCACGAATATGTGCAACGGCTTCAGCAGCAGCTTCACGCACTTTAAATAAATCCATCCCATCCACTTGTTTACTGGGGATACCAAATCCTGCTCCACGCACATACAAATCAGGAACCGACGAACTGCGTGCAACCGACGTTCCCATCGCATACTGGTTGTTCTCAATGATAAACAATGCCGGCAACTTCCATAATGACGCCATGTTAAAGGCTTCGTATACTTGCCCTTGATGAGCAGCGCCATCTCCCATATAGGTAACTGAAAGTGCGTTGCTTTGTTTGTATTTCATCGCAAATGCTAACCCTGCCCCCAGTGGCACTTGAGCTCCCACAATACCATGCCCGCCATAGAAATTCTTTTCTCGACTAAACATGTGCATGGATCCACCCTTACCTTTCGAAACACCGCCTGCACGACCCGTAAGCTCAGCCATCACACCTTTGGGATCCATTCCACAAGCTAACATATGCCCATGATCTCGATACGCCGTAATTACTGCGTCCTCTGGTGTCAGAACGGATTGAACACCCACCACCACGGCTTCCTGTCCTATATATAGGTGACAAAATCCACCGATTAATCCCATACCATATAACTGTGCTGATCGTTCTTCAAATCGACGAATCAGTAACATATCTTCATAAAACTTTAAGGCATCAGCCTTTGTTATCGCTGTTGCGAATTGCGTCATAACTTACCCTTTATTGCTTTTTGTATCTAGGATGCCCCAGAAAACGTAAACACTTCTTTAAAAACTGTCCTGATCCTAATCATTTTTCATCTAAAAGTCAGGTGTTTTTTATTGTTCCACAGCAAACGCCTTGACTTTTACGTAAACTTTTTGTAAACATCCCGCTACGTAAAAGTTATGGAGCCCCTACATGAAAACGATCAGAACTTTAACAATAATGGCTATACTACTTGGATTAAGCACTACTTATGCAGCAACGCTTTTGCTTAATGGCGCTCAATCATTCAGCGACTCCCCCAGCAATGCAATCGCTAATTCTGATGCAGTGGAAAAAGCAAAAATAGAATTATCAATCTCTACAGATTCTTTCGAATACACACCAACGACTTCTCGAATAACACTCGCACAAGCTTATAATTTTAACTTTGTTCAGTGGTATTTAAATAATGAAATTAATTTAGCTGACCTTCTAGACCTTGCTGTGGCATTAACGTCTCTTCATAATCCTACAGACGATGAATCTCCAGACTCAATATGGAAAACACCCCTTGTACTGTATAACTTAGCTTTTTCTAAAGCTTTGCTTGCTCTATTTCAAAAATGATTGTTAACTTTATATTAAAATACTTCTGAAATCATAAATATAATAAACAATGGAGGTTACCTTTATGAAGTGCCGTATGTTTATCCCTACCTTACTACTACCTATGCTTTCCATTACGTCGGCAAGCTATGATACTGACAATGATGCCTCTACTAGCACACTTGAACTACCCTTAGAGCGGGTCGCGCTTAATCGTCCCCAAAAAGGAGAAAAAGTTATCCAAGTTAAATCTAGGATTCTCCTTGCTTTAGAAAAATTCTCTACAGATTTTAGACGGTTAAATTACCATATAAGTGCGAATCATTCTAAAAATCAAGACGCTATCGATGGGGTCTATGTTTTTTACATGCGCATGGTTTTGATGCACATACGATTGGCAGATTATGTTGAAGGTTTTTTGAACGATAAAATATCATGGATTCATATTGTAGGATTAGCCCTTGCCTTTAATGATTACAAGCACTCAGCAGACTCTGATGGTTTTACTCAAATAAACAGTGAGTTTTTAACCGAAGTTCTTCTATTATATTATCGAAAAAATGATGAGCTACATTACCATACGTTAACAGACCACTCCAGATCTCTGGAACATACACGCAAAGAACTCTCTGATGCCAAAGCAGAACAAGCAAAGCTAACTGCTGACAATCAACGTCTTATGGAAAAAGTCGCAGAGCTTGAGGCAACAGCCCAGCGTTTAGATCAACAGCCCAGCGACGGACAGTAGAATCAATTGTCGTTATAACACCTCAATGATAAACTATAGCTGACTTCTTATAATCTGGGCATGCGTCACTCGGTCGCTAATGTACATTTTAGTACATGTCTCGCCTCGTTCCTGTACCCAAATTAAATTAATCTAGCTATATTATTGTTGGGCACCTGTGACTTACATGAATTACTTACCCTCGCACAGCCCTTTGGAATTGACTCTAAAACGCTTATCTATCTTCCAGATGAACCTGATTATCAGCTCAACAATCGCATCTTTTTTATAGAAAAACATCATAACAAGCATCTGAGGTCTTTCTATTCTTATGAAAAAAACATTGTAAAATTTCTTTAATCCTTGTACCCTTTATAAGTATTTAACCTGTTATATTCGGATATCATAATGCACGAGAACGCGATCGATTTTTCTTTAACCAGTCTATTTTTCCAGGCAGATTTCATGGTGCAATTAGTCATGTTGATGCTGATTGGCGCATCCATCTGGTCATGGGCCATTATGTTTGAACGCTATATTCACTTCAAACGAATTCACAGCACAATGCGTGCGTTTGAAAGCATTTTCTGGTCTGGGGAATCATTAGAATCTCTATACAATCGCTTCAACAATCGCAGCAGAGACCCAATGGCTGCTGTATTTTGCGCCGGAGTCGTCGAGTGGGAAAAATCGCAAAAAACAGATCCCAAACGATTGATGGAACGGTTAGACCAAGTCATGAACAATGCTTTGACAAAAGAAATTGAACCCTTAGAAGGCCGCATCAGCACACTGGCGACCATTGGATCGATTTCCCCCTTCGTTGGGTTATTTGGAACTGTATGGGGAATCGTGAACAGTTTCCGCTCAATCGGTGCGCAAAAAACAACTAGCCTTGCCGTTGTTGCTCCTCATATTTCAGAAGCGCTATTTGCCACAGCCCTTGGATTATTCGCCGCAATTCCTGCAGTTATGGCATATAATCGATTTTCGGGTGATATCAATAGAATCACGCGCAACACTGAAATCTTCATGAATGATTTTTTGGTATTGTTATCCAGAAAGTTGGACGGACGGTAACCCATGCGGAACAGTTATTCCAAAAAACACGGTCCCGTTAACGAAATCAACATGACTCCGTTTATCGATATCATGTTGGTGTTGCTGATCATTTTTATGATTACTGCACCCTTAATGACCGTAGGCGTTGAGGTTGACTTGCCAGAAACTCAAGCTGGTACGATGACTGAAGATACAGAACCCTTAGTCATTTCGATTGATAAAAACGGAAATATCTTCATTATGGAGACCCCCACAGATGTAAAAGCTCTAATCCCTCGTTTACAAGCCATTACAAAGAATAAGTATGATACGCTTATTTATGTACAAGCCGATCGTACTGTTCCCTATGGAAAGTTAATGGACGTAATGGGTCGCTTAAATAGAACAGGGTTTAAAAAAGTAGGATTAATTGGTGCCGCTGATGCTACACCGACTCAGAAAAAACGCTAATAAAACGATATGAAACGCTTTTTAATCATCTCATTGACGACACACGTCGTACTATTCTTACTGTTTACCTTGGGTAATCTAAGCTTTCTATTCCCTCAACCCGAAATTAAGCAAACAAATACTATCCGTATAGAGTTCTTAGATAAATTACCCGTGAATAAAAATCTAACTCAAGCTGTCATCTCAAAACCAAAAGACAAACCAAAACCAAAAGAAGAACTCAAAGATACGTCTCCGCCTCCCAAGCCAGATCCTGGTATTAAGACAAAAGTGACGGCGCCAAAACCTACAAAAAAGGAACCTGAAAAGGAAGAACCTAAAAAGGTTGCCGCCCCCAAGGAGAAACCAAAACCTAAAAAGGATAAGGTTGTTTTAAAGAAGGATAAACAAACTCCTCCCAAAAAGGAAAAAGAAACAAAGGTTGAAGAAACGGCAAAGGAAAATCCAAAGCCAGATCCAAAGCAAGACAAGGTTGAAAAACCAAGCCCTGGTATTGAAAAGAAAAAACAAGAAATCGAATCGGTCGACGCCTTGCTAAATACGCTATTGCCTGACGTCGGTGGCAAACGAGATGAAAATGCAAAAACTCTGAAAGAACAAGATGCATCAGAAATGCCAGAACAGTTGGAAAATGCCATGATTGATTCCATTCGCTCTCAAATCCAAGAAGTGTGGAGCCCTATATCTGATGACTTTAACTTTCACTTACTGATTAGTATTGATCAATCTGGTACGATTACTGCAGATATAAAAATTCTCGGCACTGATGGACAATCAGCTCAACAAATCGCCAATGCGGAATCAGCCTATCGCGCCGCAAAAAGACTGGGACAATTTATATTAGATCATGAAGTGTTTAAAGCAGAATACTATGGCGGCGAAAACGGCTGGGCAGAACTGGATATCGATTTCAAACCCCACCATTAATCTTCTTATTGCTTCTTCAAAAAGATATCGATACTCTAAAAAAAGCAACTTCAATAAGAATAACACTCATGAAGCTTTTTGCATCTACCCTTGCCCTCTTTGTTTTGTCATCCGTATATGCATCGGATCTCGTGTTATCATCCTCTTGCGCCAAAACGTTGTTAACTCAAGCCTTTGAATGTATAAAAGCACGAAAACCCACTGAAGGCATTGCCTTATATATTCAGGTTCGCGACCATCCCAATGCTGAAGTTTGGATGATTATCAAAGCCTCTGCTGAACTTAAATCCCATCAACAGCAAAATGACGCGATTATTGGATTCAAACGAACTATTGCGCGATCAAACGCAACAGAATCTCAATTATTGTATGTAGGAAAAGTGCTATTAGGAATGGGAGCTCTTGAGCTTGCTCAAACAGCATTTGATAAGGTTCTATCTCACCCGATAGTATCAAATGATACACGCCAATATATTAAAGACTTATTGAAGTAGTGATTAAGATTGTAGGTTGTGATTCGCCACAAAATATTACAGTGTAAGGCGAATCCATTAAGTTCTGCAGGCTACTTATAGTTCAAGAATAATGCTTCAACAATTTGCAGTTAGAAACCACATATTTTCAAATTAGATTTCAATCCGGAGCATTAAATACAAAACAAGCACTAATCAAGAGATCAAGTGCTTGTTTTAGTAACTGTATATTCATTCAATTGGCGGTTTATTTGCTCTTTCTTTTGCGCCGATTCGCAAAACCTTTCCCTATAATATACCCAGCAACTATTGAAAGAAGGAATGAGCCGATCCTATCTCCTATAGTATTTATAAAGTCTCCTTGAAAAATCGAAAAAATATCTACTTGAGAAGTATAAAGAAAGATCGTCCAAGCAAAGCCTATACCAGAAACTATATCAAATCGATCTTTCCCTGTTTCAGTAAGCTTTTCCCATACTGCTTCTTTTGCAAGAAATACTAAGCCAAAATACATCAACATGTATTTTATGTACTCAAGGGACTCTGTAGAAAACATTTTTCCTCCTATTATTATTTATGATTTCCCCCATGCGGAATCAGCGGATCGATCCCCACAAGGTATCGCAAATCCCACCTGCATCTCTATCATATGCGTGCGAACGCCCTACTCCATAACTACATGGCGTCGTCCCTTCTAGCAGCGTCTTCTCATGTGCTTTCTGATTTTGCACCACTCCTCAAATATACATCTTATATTTTATTAGCATTTGCAAGACATTTCACTTTCATACAAATTCCCTTCTGAATAAAGTCAAAATGTGGTATAATATTTCAAATTATTAGGGCAATCACATGACAACGAAAACTACTGAAGATACTGCTTATGGCGCTCATTCAATTAAAGTACTAAAAGGTCTGGATGCAGTTCGCAAACGGCCTGGTATGTACATTGGTGATACTGACGATGGGTCGGGTCTTCACCATATGATTTATGAAGTCGTCGATAACGCGATTGACGAATCGTTAGCGGGTCATTGTGATGCCGTATACATCTCACTCAACAAAGATGGTTCGATCACCGTTCGCGACAACGGTCGTGGTATCCCAGTAGACATTCACCATGAAGAAGGCATCTCTGCTGCTGAAGTCATCATGACGCAATTACATGCCGGCGGTAAATTTGATCAGAACTCGTACAAAGTCTCCGGTGGATTACACGGTGTGGGTGTGTCCGTTGTAAACGCTTTATCTGAATTCTTAGACCTTCGTATTTGGCGAAACGGCACTGAATATTACATGCGTTTTAAAATGGGGGATGCCGTCGCTCCTTTAGCGATTGTCGGCCCTTCAGATAAGCGTGGAACAGAGGTTACATTTAAACCCTCACCCGATATCTTTGCAATCGTTGATTTTGATTTTGATACAGTGGAACATCGCTTACGAGAACTGGCGTTTTTAAACTCTGGCGTTCGGCTAATCTTACAAGATTTGCGCGGCGATGAACCCCGTGAAGTTTTGTTCTTTTTCGAAGGAGGCATCAAATCCTTCGTTGAATATCTTGACCGAGGCAAAACATCCTTATTGGGCACAGTGATTAACGTCAAAGGTGAACGCGATGGCATGACGGTAGAAGCCGCCCTTGAATGGACGACTGCCTACCATGAAACGATGTTATGCTTTACCAACAACATTCCTCAAAAAGACGGTGGAACGCACCTTGCTGGTTTCCGTGGAGCGCTAACGCGAACTGTGAATCAATATGTTACAGAATCAGCCGCCTTCAAAAAATCAAAAATTAACTTGATGGGCGATGACCCCCGTGAAGGCTTAACCTGTGTATTATCGGTTAAAGTTCCCGATCCAAAGTTTTCATCTCAAACAAAAGACAAACTGGTTTCATCCGAGGTTCGCCCCGTGGTTGAAAGCATCATCAACGACCGTCTACAACAGTGGTTAGAAGAAAACCCTCAAGAGGCTAAAAAAGTTGTCGATAAAGTTATCGAAGCTGCTTCTGCCCGTGAAGCTGCACGAAAAGCACGCGAATTAACGCGTCGCAAAGATGTTTTGGACATGGCATCGCTTCCAGGAAAACTGGCCGACTGCCAAGAAAAAGATCCCGCATTGTGTGAATTATTCCTGGTCGAGGGAGACTCTGCGGGTGGTTCTGCAAAAGGGGGACGTGAACGTCGCTTTCAAGCCATTCTTCCACTGCGAGGTAAGATTCTGAACGTTGAACGTGCGCGTTTTGATAAGATGTTAGCCTCTGCCGAAGTCGGCACCATCATCACAGCATTGGGCACGGGAATCGGCAAAGACGATTTTAATATCGAAAAATTACGCTATCACAAGATTGTCATCATGACAGACGCCGATGTGGATGGAAGCCATATCAGAACCCTACTTCTAACTTTCTTTTTCCGTCACATGCCGGAACTCATCACACGCGGCCATTTATACATTGCCCAACCTCCTTTATATAAAGTAAAGCGCGGTCAATCAGAACTGTATCTGAAAAATGATGCGGATATGAATACCTATTTGATCCAAACCACCACCGAACATGGGGTGATTGAAACCGCTGCAGGCGCGCGTTTGTTTGGTAAAGATTTACAAGCCATTTTAAACATGGCATATACCGTGGGTGAAAAAGTTCTAAAACTATCCGAAAAAATCGGATCGCTACATTTAACCGAAGCCATTGCCCTAGAAGGTGGATTCCACGTTGACCACCTAAGTTCAAAAGTGGACGCGATTATTGGACGCTTAAAACAATTAGATCCAGAAAGCAAATGGATAGGAACTGTCTTAAACACTGATGCCGTAACATTTACCCGCCATGATCAACGTCTAAAAGAAGTCTATGACATTGATGGCTATCATTTAAATATGAATGATGCTCAATACTTAAACAATAAAGCCGACTGGTTAAAAGAATTCTTTGCAGCACCTGCAACGTTAGTCATTAAAGATACAGATCGTCATCCCGTGATTGGTCCTGTATCCTTGATGCAAAAATCTCAAGAATTGGCGAAAAAAGGCATTTACGTTCAACGCTATAAAGGTCTTGGAGAAATGAACGAAGACCAACTGTGGGAAACAACCATGGATCCCAATGCCCGAACGTTACTGCAGGTTAACATCGCGCACATGGATGATGCAGATGACATCTTCTCAACTTTAATGGGGGATGTGGTTGAGCCACGTCGTAACTTCATTCAAGACAATGCCTTAAAGGTTGTGAACTTAGACGCTTAGACACGCGCCCTTGGTTGCGTGACATTGTTCAACCCGCCCCAACCCTGGCAGGTCATCGCTTTGCTCTTTGACCTGCCTTCCCTCTAACGACTTGCTCTAGCAAGCCCACGGGTTTGGAAAATCGGGGGAAAACCTCATTTTTGCTTCATCTCGACTGGATACGCAAAACCAGAATGCCGCTGCACCCGGCGAACGCTCCACGGGGCAAGCCCCGTGCTATCTTAGTCGACCGAAAGGTCGAGTACAAGCTGCGCTTGCCCCCTGTCTTCTTGTCCTTGATGCTCTATATATCTTTGGATAATCAACTCATTAATACCTATCGTTGATACAAAATATCCGTCCGACCATACCCCGTCTCCCCCCCCAATATGCTTTCCTTATATAATTCAAACTTTTTCTTTAACAACCACCCAATGATTGACTTTATCGTTCGAACTACATCACTAACTCTCATCTTCGCAGGAATTGACATATAGATGTGTATATGATCTTTATCAGAATTCATCGTTAGTACTTTTACTTCAAGAATTTTCTTTAATATCTGCTCCATTATTATCTCAAAATACTCATAGCTTCCTGCGTTCAGCACCTTTCTTCTGTACTTACTTACGATCAACTATATGATATTCGCATCGATATACGCAATGTCCCTGCCTTCGTATTTCAATCCGTATACTATATCAAGAAGACAGGGGAAAGCGCTACATCCATGAGGCAAGCCCCTTGGTTTTATTCGCTATATAAAAGTCGATGTTTAAATAAAGTCGCAGCGCTAAAAATCCCTATCTCGGCCGCAAGCAACCGAGTATTACGGGATTTCCCTTCGGATCGCACTGCTCAATATGTATGGATTTCATTTGCCGCTATCCATCTCGGGAGCAAGCTCCCAAGTTTTGCGCGGAGCGCTATAAAACTTTTGATGTGTCGCCACTATGGATATCAGATTGCTTTTTGTAACGAGTGCCCAGAACACATCAAATCTAACTTGTGAGATGTTCAATCTAATGGGTCCAGGGATCATCCCTGGCGTGCCCCGATGGGACCCTCCCAACAACAATTTCTCAGAG
>DITM01000053.1 GCA_002422845.1 Candidatus Paracaedibacteraceae bacterium UBA6184 | reverse complement strand
GATAGATCTAAGGTAGCATTTGATGCTGTCAATGCTGAGTTGTTAGCCCAGCTTGGAATTGATGCTGCAGTACCTGTAAGCACAATGCTGCTTAACCCTGAATGTCCATTTGCAAGTTCAACTGTCACTGTAGCTAGAGCTGTTACTTGCGTTACTGTCGTTGGAACCTTTACCGTTGTAATATCTGTGTTCAAGCTTGAAAGGTTTATAGCTGCGCCTAAACCTGTCATACCCGATAGATCTAGGGTAGCATTTGTGGCTGTTAATGATCCGTCGACTGCATTAGATGGCACAGAGGATGCTGTTCCACTGATGTTAAGTCGATTAAGGTTGTTAGCAATTTGCGGACCAATTGCAGCTATCGTTACTGGAGTTTCTGCTGTATCTGCTCTTACGGACAATGTTCTTAGGTTGGGTGTATTTAAACAACCGTTACTACCAATAAAACGAATTGATTCTAATGTATTAAGGTAAAGGCTATTCAAGTTTGTTGTATTGGCGAGGAAGTTGTCGCCAATAGAGGATAATTTATTCAAACTTCCCAGAGTAACTTTGTAAAGATTTGGACATTGAGCCAAACAATTAGCTTCTATTCCTTCTAAATTATCAAGATTCTGAAAGGTGACCTCAACTAAGCCAGTAGCTCCATTTAAAAAGTCAGAAGAAATCACTCTGATATTCGAATCTTTGATAAATAAAGTTTGGATATGATCTCTAAAAGAGCCTTGACCATAAGCCCCACCAATCGAAGCTAGGACTTGAATGTTTGATGTTAAGCTCTGTACAGTTGTTGGTAAGTTAGCTATGCCGATTACAGACTCTGGCAAAACAACAGTTTGGAAACTAGCGGTATCTGAAAATGTTACAAATGAAATACTTCGGTTCATCTCAGATAAATCTAACCGACTATTAGAAAAGCTTAGTCGTGATAGGTTTAAGTTCCCACGGATAGTTCCATTTATTGCCCAGCTTGGTAATGTGTTGATGAAGCCGACTAGTTCGACATTTGATAATCCATCTGATACCAAGTTTCCTAATCCAGCAGGTACAATTACTTTGGTAGAAATCCATGAGCGTATTCGTACTGTATAAATGTTATTAATAATTGACAGATCGATTGTATCCATCCCTGACATTTCTGATAGATCTAATTCACTACCGCTAAGAGTGCTAATTAATGATCCATTCACAGCCCAGCTTGGAATTGAGGCTGCAGTGCCTATTAATTTTAGTGTAAGGAATCTATTAGAAATGCCTGTGGGTTGGACATTGCAATCAATCAGCAAATGTTTAATTTTTTCACTCAAGCCTGTTAGACTTAATGAACTGCTTAGCCCACTCATTTTTGATAGATCCAGCTTGGCACCTTGCGCATACATACTGCCGACAACGATGGGAAATGTACTGGGACCGTTCGGCACTACAACCCCCGAGGCTACCCAATCAGGAAGGCTAGTTGACGTTCCCACTAGTTGTAATAAGGTAAGACTGTTTAGAATGCCCCAAGGTCTAACGGTGTCTCTAATTTTTAGTACAGAAAGATTCCCAACTAAGGAGCCTAGATCTAACTGTGCATCTAGTCCAGAGAGTTCTGACAGATCTAATGTCCCACCAGCTGCAAAAACCCAGACTCTTAGGCAATCGGGCAGTTTTCTTGCTGTTCCGGTTATGCGACAGCCGTTTGTTATCGTCTTTCTAGAAGCAAATATAGAGTTTAGTTCGATGTCCCTAATACCATTTAGTGTTAAAGTTAACGCACCAATTGATGGAACATCGCTAAAAGCATTCGTTCCAAAAGAAGGTAAAGAATTTGCATCTAAAATAACACGCCCTATATTAGCGCATCCCCGACAAAAATCAGCACCAATCGACGTTAAATTTGGTGTAAATAATCCAAAATTGATCGACGAAAGATTAATAGAATTCTGAAAACATCCGCTGCCAATTGATCGTAAGCTGCGAGCAGGTTGTTCAAAGCCTGCCCCTGCAAGATTTCGGGACCCTGCGAAAAAATTATTCCCTATAGATTCTTTAGAATCTATAGAAATAAATGACATGAAAGCCATTTCTGGATTTGAAAAGTTCCGACCAAAATCATTTCCGATTGATTTTAGTGAGGGTAAATCTTGAAGAATTAGGTAAGCAATGTTGCGACAGTTCATAAAGAACCTATCATTAATAGTTTTTGTATCTTCGTCTACAATCCTAACAAGGCCAATATGTTCTGGAAATGAGCTAATCCCAGTTTGAGGAGTGTATGCCCCAAGTGCGGTTAGTGTAGGAATGTCTGCAGTTATGTACTCTATTGTTGTAGGTAAGTTTTTAATTTCTGAGACATTTTTAGGAAAAATAATAGTTGAAATATTTTCACTTAAGTTTAAAAAATCTATGCTCCTTAGCTTAGTCATTAGTTGCATGTCTAAAGTGGTATCCAAGTCAGCGATCTGGGACAGATCCATTGCCCATTTAGGTAGTGTTGTTGCACTGCCTGCAAAAGCAAGGAAGCCAAATCTTGATTGGTTGTTTTGTACAAAAGCCTCTATAACCTTTTGTGATACTGGATTCACGTCATCTATATGTAAAGTAAAATAATCTGCGAAATTTGCTAAAAAATCTTCACCAGTTGATGTGACGGCCCTCAATCCATCCAGGGATATATCAACTACTTCCGTACAATAAGCGCAAACCCCATTTCCAATTGATTTAACAGAGTCTAATTTTTTAAAGAATATCGCTTTAAGGTTCTCCGCCGAATTTAAAAATAAATCCTGAATCGACTGAGTAGTTGAATCAACAATTGTTATTGAATAAATATGGTATGGAAACGCACTTCCTTCATTCTCATCAAAATATGCTCCAATCGAAGCTAGTGTTGGGATGTTTGCTGTAAGATAATTGATATTTTCTGGCATGTTTTGCACAGCAATTAAAGTTTCAGGAAGGATAAGGTTTGTAATGTTATAGTCAATTAAGTTCGAAAGATCTAACGTTGTTGGAAGATTGCTCATTAGTGACAAATCTAAAGTTGCGTCTGCGGCAGTGAACGATCCATCCGTTGCCCAAGTTGGAACGGATGTTGCATTACCTCTTAACTTGATTTTGGTAACTTGATTGGCCGGCAAAGTGGGGATTATCCGAGCATGTATGACTAACCCTTTAATATCATTATTCAATCCACTTAGATCTAATGTTGTTGGAAGATTGCTCATTAGTGACAAATCTAAAGTTGCGTCTGCGGCAGTGAACGACCCATCCGTTGCCCATGTTGGAACGGATGTTGCAGCTCCAGTTAAAGTCAGCGACGTTAATTTTGAAGCACCTATAACTTTCAAGGCTGATCCCGCTGTTAAAGAGACAACGGTTGTAGGTAATTTAATTGATTCTGTATCTTCATGTTTAACTATTACCTCAGTTAAGTTTGTAACCTGAGACATGTCAATTTTAGCTCTTGGCACAACAAGGTGTTGAGTGCTAAGAGTAGTGTCTATTGCATCTCCAATAACCCTGATTTCTAAAGACTTATTAGACTCAATATCTTTAGAACTGTTCAGTTGAGAAACCGTAACACTAATGCTAATTAAATCGGAATACAGACTTAAATTTTGCCCTGAATATTCTAAGGTTGTAATTCCAGAGAAGGTGTTTGTCTTTGTCGATGTGTTGTCTGCTGGTCGAGTTTGACTGTCCTTAACAACAGCTGTAGAATCAACATTATTGCTTTTTAAAGTAGTTCCTAAGGATAGACCAGGAATGCTTCTAAAACTATTAAGTGCGGTGTTTAAGCTGCCGCTCTCAGTATTTTTCGCAAAACTATTCCAAACTACCTCAGAATTTTCGCTTTTTAAAACATTTGCTAACGATGTTTGTATTTCTTGATATATTGAATTCTCCAGTTTAGCTGGTTGAGAAGCATCTTCTTTTTGTATTAATATTGTTGTGCTTGCTTGAGGAGAGCTCCATAAAATCGCAGAAAATATTCTTGCAAATTGCTCTATTTCTGCTGCGTTCTTATCTTTATATTTATCTACAGCCCCAATCATTGCACTGATGGCCTTGATAGTTGCGTCACGCTCAATGGTAACTTTATTTATAGCAGATTGACCTAGGGATTCGCTTTGTATAGTATTTAGTAGATTAGCAAAATCTCCGTATGTTTCATTTAATGAAAACCAAACAGACCCTAACAGAACACCCAACAATTTATATTTTTTTTTCATTCCGACCAACAGTAATAATATTATCTTAGACTAGTTTAAGTCGGTATTATTAACTAATAATTAACAGCACTAAAAAAGTGCACAAATCTTGATCTAAAAATGCTCCCCCTAACAGAACACCCTAACTAGCGTTGATGTGGACAAGCAGCGGAATGCAAACATCGGACAGTAACCCATTGGGCGGGATTTTTTAGGGTCCGTATGCTCTTAAACGTTCGGCAAGGGGTAATTATAGTTTAATACTCCAACTCCTAAATCCCAATTAACCCACTTAAATCAATGGCTTAAGGGCTGTTTGTAAACCGTTATCTGGTACAGCCCCTTTATATTAATAAAATTTTAAATAGTTTCTATTAAGCTTAGGTCAAAAGTAAAAAAATGAAATGATTGATTATGGAAAATGATGAAAAAATTCTAGCACTTTTATTAAGCTCTGCTTGGTTTTCTTCATCTAATATTTGCGGAAATATTTCTGATTCACCTTTGCAAACAAAGAATGCTTCTTCTCAAACAAATGGTGAGGCAGCTTACGAAACAGCCCAAAAACAAGCTGCATTACAACGCCAAGCAACATTTAATTCTGTGCAAGAGATGTTAAATGGAATGCCAGGCTACAAGAATAAAAGACAATCTGAAAAAGACAGATTTACTGCATTATACACAGCCATTGTGTTAAGCACACCTGAAGCCACCACTACTCTGATTGTTACAAACGACGAAGAGACTCCGAAGCTAGAAACAACAGTCGCCTTTGGTCTGTATAAGGCTTTAACAGAGGTATTAACGTCTTCCAATGCAGATAAAATTTGGAGCGATTCCGTCTCCGCCGATGAATCAAACATTACGTCATTATATAATACTTTGATCAGATCTTTAAAATCTAATTCAGATTTTACTTTAAAGCCTTTGACCACTCCACCATCAGCAGTCGCACCATCACCTGTAGTCAAACCAACACCTGTAGTCAAACCAACACCTGTAGTCACTCCACCAGTTGTTATAGCAGCTCCCATTACACATTTGGTATATACGGGGCAGGATTTAAGTCAGTATCCAAATTTAGTCAGTATCAGCATGACGGTGGGTCAGCTGCGTGGTGTTACAGACATTACATCAACAAAATCTTTAGAAATTAGCGTTACGGGAGATGCAGCAAATGCTCCTCTAAGTACTGAACGACTTGTAATCCCAAACGCAAAAATTGACGTGTCTGCCGTTACAAACCTAACTAATTTAACGGCTGCACGCGCGGATACCACATCCGTTAAACTGCCAAATACTGTAACGACACTAACAGTGAGTACAACTACCCAAGTTACTGGCGCAACTGCGTTGACAAGGATCAACCTTACCGGTGCTGCAGCTACAGTTCCAACATGGGCAACGGATGGATCATTAACTACAACTGGTGCAACGTTGGATTTGTCTGCAATGACGGGATTAGGTACAACAGTCACTCTATCGGGATTAAATGCTGAGATTACAGCGGTAATCTTACCTACAAATGTAACGACATTAACGATACCAAACACTGTTACCAGTGTCAGTGGTGTTACTGAATTAACCCGCATCAACCTTACCGGTGCTGCAGCTACAGTTCCAACATGGGCAACCAATGGATCATTAACTACAACTGGTGCAACGTTGGATCTGTCTGCAATGACGGGGTTACCTGCAACGTTAGATCTATCGGGATTAAATGCTAAGATTACAACGGTAATCTTACCTACAAATGTAACGACATTAACGATACCAAACACTGTTACCAGTGTCAGTGGTGTTACTGAATTAACCCGGATTAACCTTACAGGAGCAGCAAGTACAGTTCCAACATGGGCAACGGATGGATCATTAACTACAACTGGTGCAACGTTGGATTTGTCAGCAATGACGGGGTTACCTGCAACGTTAGATCTAACAGGGTTAAATGCTGAGATTAGAACGGTAAGATTCCCGACTTCTAATACACCTGTAATTACAAATGTTGTATTGCCACAGACGGTAAATACAATACAAAATCTACCCACCACTGTGACGCATCTGACAGCAAATGTTCCGGCCTTAGAATCCATTGGAGCTCGTGGTCAGGGCACTTTCAGAAGCCATATCACTCATGTAACTGTTGTTGATTCAAGCGCAACATCGATTGGCTATGAGTTTATGAACAGAGCAACATCTTTAATTAATGTGGACTTAACAAGGGTTATCAACTTGAAAACGATTGATAATGACGTTTTTTGGGGATGTTCCTCACTAACATCTATCAATTTGCAAAATCTGACTCAGTTAGAGTCTATAGGATATGCATTTTCGGTTGACTGTATCAACTTAACAAGCTTAGATCTCAGTGGATTAACCGCTGTTCAAACGATTGGTCATAATTTCTTCCGTGGATGTACGGGATTAACAAGCCTTAACCTCAGTGGATTAACGGCTGTAACGGATTAACAAACCTTAACCTCAGTGGATTCACGAATGTAACATCAATTGGTAGTGGCTTCCTATACACCACATTTGCCTTGTCAACAATCACTATGCCAGGATTGCAAGCTGCACTTAATACCGCAATCCAACTAAGGAACGATAACACATTCACCCGCATCAACCTTACTGATAATGCTACATCATTACCAGCATGGGTGAATAACAATTCGATGACTGCGGCAACTGCAACGTTGGATTTGTCAGCAATGACGGGATTAACTCCATCGTTTGATTTTTCAACGATTACAAATGGGGAATTTAAGACGCTTATCTTGCCCAATGGAGTCGGACAATCTAACACAACTGGCTGGGCAAACAATTCTGGCACAACATGGACGCGGTGATATATCATGAAACAACACAATAACCATAAGAAAGAAACAATAATGAACTTTCGCACAACTTTATGTTTAACCGTGTGCAGCGTGGCGCTGATGTCCGGCTGTGGCGATACCTTGAAATCCGGATCCAACACTCCAACTGGGGAACAGCCATCTCAATCTGCGGAGCCATCAAATTTAACCGAGTTGTTGATTTCCGAACCCAGTGTTCAACCTCAGGGACAACCTGAGCAAAAGCCCTTAAAATCAGCTGTATATATCTACAACAGTCTAATACAAAAACCTGAAACGCCAATTGAGTTAACCGACAGTGCCTATTTCATGACGTTGGATTCATACCTGCATTGGGTTGAAAACCAAAAGATTATAAACATTCCAGGGTCTACACCTCACTCTATCAATACAACACAAAAACTGAAAAAAGTACCCGATTCAGATTCATCTAGCGGCGTTATCATGGATGCGTGGGGTTATTCTGCCAAAAACAAGGGGCAATTTGAACTGAGTGGTGATGCAACGTTCAGTTGTCTGGATTTAAGAGATTCTGATTTAAGAATAAGAGGTTCCGGCAATCTTACGGCACTTGCGTTACGTTTTGAAAACGCGCAGGTATCCATCAGTCAAACGGGTAAAATAACCACGCATGCGCTGTATGTGGATAAAGATTCTGTGATAACTAACGGTAATAATATTAGATATGTCCCAGATGAATTGTCACACTTTGGCATGACAATGCAGCAGTTAAACGCCAATAAACACAAACGATTTCCCTGGGCAACTGAGGGCGAGTTTATGGTGGAAGGACGCGTCGACCACTTAATATTAACGCCTGGCGTCAAACTATATACCCAAGGTAGAGCTGCACGTATTGATCTTGTGGATCAACAAGGTGGCTTCATTGAATTAACCAGCAGTGCCCCGTTTAATGTCAGCACGTATATGGCTAGCCAGGCGGGTGGAACCCTGAATGTTGTGTGGGATACTCCTTCAACAACACCGTTAATGCAAGTTGAATATACCGAGATTAAATCGCCCGTTTCAGTAACGTTATCTGAATTGAATGGATCGATCAAAATAGGTGACAAAATAGTATTAATTGAAAGCAAGCGCAGCAAACTGACAGGGTTTATACAAGGTAGGCAAACATTTGCAGCTTCGTTTGATTTGACGAACAGCGCCGACGAAACTATACAGGCTAACCGTCTTACGATGACGTTAACCGGTAAAGGATTAAAAGCAACGGGACTTTCCCACACGGAAACTCAGATTGCGCGCCAAATTCTTAGCCAGGATGATGTAAAGGGTACATTACGTACGGCGCTGTTGGATACCACTACAGCCAAAAAAGCCTTGCATGATATAACACAAGGATCACACTTATCAGCCATTCGGTCCATTCCGCTAACTTTTGATGGGTTGCATGAAGGTGATCAATACAGAGCCGAAACAGGAGTTTTCCACGGCGTGTATCAAACAGGTCTTGAAACCCAAAATACTGTAGGTCTGAATCCAACGCCAAATGCGCGATTGAGTGTCAGCGTTACACAACCAACCATCGGCATGCCACAATCCAATATAGGCGCCATGCATGGTCAATATAAACAGATGGGGATTGATGGGTTTTCCAGCGTCGATGGAACTCTAAACGGCGCAAGCTTGGGAGCTTGCCATGGTAATATGTCTGACGGATATGCGGCACTCAACATCTCAACGCTGCGGCATGCTCGTCATGGTTCCAGCAATACCGTCTTTGGGCAATTAGATGTCAATACTGCAAATGAAACTCACGTTTTTTGTACTGCAACCCTTAAAAAACGCACTGCAAACATTGATGTTTCAGCGCAAATTTTCACGGAAATATATGCAGCTAGATCGTCTTATAGGGCAACTCTTAACAATGCCAATCTATCAATACCCGCAGAGATCTTACCTTTGACTTACGGTGTGCAGTTTCAAACGGCATTTACCTATGATTGTGGACGCCTTACTACAGGGGGCGGGTTAACAAAAGACATCTCGTTGGGATACTCTCCCTCTTTTAACCTATCCTTCGATATGGAAATGTAAAGAAAATCAATAGTTTTAAAAGAGTATCCACCCCTTAAGTTGTTGGCCTAATCGTAGAGAAACTGTAAAAAGCGAAAGTTAGTAGGATTGATCAGATTCTTTCTTAAATTCATAAGTTCTTAATGCTAAAACATATGGTGTACTTCGATCACAACCATGTAAAGTGTAAGTAGATTTACTGGCGCAATGAACTGCAAGGAGGGGGGGCTTAAGTTCCAGCTCTTGCAGTTTTTGGAACTTTTATAAGGGGATCAATCACGCAACCACCTACCTTTAATAATTTCTATCAATATAGATTACTTTATAAGATATCAAACCAATCTATAACGACCCCTGATGGTTTTAATATACGTGATGTCCACACACCAGAAATCATGGACCTTTTGAGGAAGATATTGCTTTAAAAAATGCGGATATACGGAATCGGCTAAGCGACGCTTGATGAGATTCTTCCTTGGGTCCATGGTCTGTAATTTCATCAACTGCATCCATCGATACACACGTTTATGAGGGACACCATATCCACAATCGTTCAAATCGTGAGTAATCCGTTTATACCCTTGAAACGGATGCATTGGATAAATGTCTTGAATCTTATTCATTAATGTTGCGTCAGACATATCCTTTTCTGAAGGGCATATTCGTTGATAATACATCTGACTTCGACTGACACCTAACACAGAGCAAGCCTTCCGAAGGCTCATAGTTGCGGGTCGTTTATTCACCCATGTTTTTTCGCTCCTTCATCGGGATAGCCCCAGACATTTCTCTAAAAAATCAGTCTCTACCGTTAACCACCCAATCGTTGCATGCTGTTTATCCACGATCACTTGGTCGTCCGTTTTACCACTGCTTCTGTTCTTAAAGACTTCAGCCCTTTGATCTAGTAATGCCATTTTCCATTTGAAGATCTGGCTACTAACTATAGCTGACTTCTTATAATCTGTATGCATCACTCGGTCGCTAATGTACATTTTAGTACATGTCTGGCCTCGTTCCTGTGCCCAAATTAAATTAATCTAGCTATAATACCATATTCCGAACTTGTTTTGATCACGCGAATCGCTTCAATTGCTACCTTAAACTTAAATTCACGGCTCTGGGCTTGCTTCTTCATTCGATGACTCATTGGGGTGTGAAAAAGTGAATTTTAAAGCGATCAAGCAGCAGCGGATTTAGTTTTTGTTAATATGAGTGTGCTTTAATCAGTGAAGTTTGAAAGAACCCATTCATGTTATCACGCATTACTACAGTTGCCTTTCAGGGTATTCAAGCCGTTCCGGTGGACGTACAAGTCCAAATTGCGAATGGTTTGCCTGCCTTTAATATAGTAGGGTTAGCCGATAAAACGGTGGCTGAGTCGCGTGAGCGCATTCGTTCTGCCTTAACATCGATTGGATTAAGTTTACCCCCCAAACGAATCACTGTTAATTTGTCGCCTGCGGATATGCAAAAAGAAGGCAGTCATTTTGATTTGCCGATTGCAATTGCTGTATTAATTGGACTTGAAGTTATTTCTGCTGAGGTATCGTCAGCTTATGTAGCCCTAGGAGAGCTATCATTGGCTGGAGATTTACTGCCGGTGACCGGTGTATTACCTGCAGCATTTTATGCAGCATCAGAAGCAAAGAAAGTGATTTGCCCATTTAAGAATGGTCCAGAGGCCACTTGGGGCGGGGGACAAGGTGTGTTAGCGCCATTAACGTTAATCCAATTGATTCAGTGTTTACAAGGTAAGATCGTCTTGGAATCTCCAAAGCCAGAAGTTCAGCAATATCGATCAGAGATCGTTGATCTAAGTTTAGTTAAGGGGCAAGAGACCTCAAAACGAGCTTTAGAGATTGCAGCAGCAGGTGGGCACAACTTGTTAATGATAGGGTCGCCTGGGGCTGGAAAATCATTATTAGCGGCCTGCTTACCTGGAATTTTACCTGAATTGACTCCCAGAGAAGCTTTAGAAGTTAGCATGATTCATAGTATTGCTGGGGTATTGAATGATGGAGCCTTGTTAAAAGATCGTCCGTTTAGGGCTCCTCATCATTCAGCTTCCATGCCATCATTAGTTGGGGGTGGATTAAAAGCAAAGCCCGGAGAAATATCCTTGGCGCACAAAGGGGTCTTGTTTCTGGACGAATTGCCTGAATTTCAGCGCATGACATTAGAAGCGTTACGACAACCCTTGGAAACAGGATCGGTGTCAATCAGCAGAGCCAATGCACATTATACATATCCTGCCGATGTTCAGTTTATTGCGGCCATGAATCCATGCCGATGTGGATACGGAGATGACCCCATTAAAGCGTGTTCAAAAGTACCTAAGTGTTTAGAAGAGTATCAATCGAAGATTTCGGGTCCGTTAATGGATCGTATCGATTTAAAAGTCTATATGAAAGCGGTTGATTTAGATGTGTTTCGAGAAAAAACATCAGCTGAAAGTAGTGCTGTCGTAAAGACACGTATTATGAAGGCTAGACACTATCAACAACAGCGGCTTAATGCCTTAGGAATACCCATTAATGTTAATGCGAATTTGTCTCAAAAGTATATGGAGATTGCGTGTGCAATGTCACCAGCAGTCGAATCGTTTTGCTTTGAGGCTGCTCAGAAATTAAGCTTGAGTGCGCGAGGGTTATTTCGTACATTAAAAGTTGCCAGGACAATTGCCGATTTAGATGAGTCAGAAGATATTCAAAAAAAGCATATATCTGAAGCGTTTGCATATCGTTTGTTATAAGAAAGGTAAGTTTTATGTTTAAAAAATACAGTATTCATCATGAATCAAGTCTACATAAAAAAATATATCATAGTTTAATGTATGGGGGGCTTCATCATTTCTTTATGGGGTTTATATTACTTTATGCAATAGTTAATGGCTTTTCAGGTACTGTAGTTCAAACGGAGTCCTTCATTTATTTTAAATCAAATATTAGTTCGATATTTTTTTTCACAATGTTAACTGAGTTAAGTATAAAATTTTTGCTCAACATAAAAGAATTTATTAAAAAGCCGTGGCATATATTAGAGATTGGGGTTTTAGCTCTTTCCTGTGTGTTTCCAGGTTTTTTGGTTTTAATGACATTTAGATTCATTGCCTATTTATACACCTTTCTTGATCATCCTGTGATTAATCGGGTCATCCATACATTTGTTCATTCTATTCCAACGTTGATGATATCATCTTTAGTATTGATGGGCTGTTTGGTGTGTTATAGCCTTTTGACTACAGCATTATTTGGAAACGACTTTCCAGATTTGTTTGGTCATATCGGAAAGTCATTATTTACATTTATTCAACTTATGACTTTCGATGATTGGATGGAGCATATATTGCGTCCTGTTATGGAGCTATACCCATGGTCATGGTCGATATTTATCTCTTTTGTGGTCTTAATTGTTTTTGGCGTGATGAATGTTTTCGTGGGGACGATTGTAAACGCCATGAATTTTGTTGATGAGGCGGCAGATGAGGGGCCATCGTTAGATGATGTGCAGAAACAACTTGTAGAAATCAAAGAATTAATTCAAAAACAAAACCGTTCAACTTAACGGCTTGCTATCAGCAAGCCGAGGGTGGGAAATCGTAGGGAAGCTCTCTTGAGCTTCATCTCGATTGGGTGGGCAATGAAGAGCCTCCGTAGCGTAGCGAAGGAGTCTATAGTCTCTTAAAAACGCTTATTTCCCTTGACAATTCAATGACACGCCTTAGGATGATACCGAAAGGATGTTTTATGCAATCACTGGATGAATTAACCCAATTATTTAATGCGCAACGTCAATCGTCCCGCTTTCATCATGCGTGGATCATTGAAGGTGTGAATGAGCTTGCAGTAGGAGCGTGGTTGGAGGATGTTGTAAGTCAACTGGTCGGAGGAAAGATTGGAGACAATCATTTTCATCCAAACCTTTTCTGGCTAGCGGGATCTGATTCGCATACCGTAGATGCAGCACGCCTTGTCATCAATTTTCTTGAAAAAACAAGTTGGGATGGTGGGTGGAAAGTCTGTGTGATTATGGGCGCGGAGCATTTAAACGTGCAAGCTCAAAATGCGTTATTAAAAGCCATGGAAGAACCTCCTGAGAAATCTGTTATCTTCTTAATATCCGAACGTCATCAAAGATTGCTGCCCACGCTGTATTCTAGAGGTCTGCATGTGATTATGGCAGCGAACTCTAACGTTCATCAGTCTGAGCTGGAAACCTTTATGAAGGATTGGATGGATGCTGTGATTTCAATTTTAGAACGACAGGACTTTACGTCATTATTGACCCTTCAATCGCACTTAACCGAAAACACCGTAGATGCCGAGACTCAAGGTAAGTGGACAGTGTTGGCATTAAAACAGATTGTTGATAGCCAGCAGCAGATTGCACATTCATCGTCTGAGACGATAGATCGACTATTAACATTAGCGCCAACATATGATTGGCTGCAACGATGGACAGTTGGGCAAGAGTATCTTTCAAAAGCGTTAGAATTTAAGGTTGATGAAAAACAGTTTTGCGTTAAACTAACCACCAAGATATTAGAATAAGTGAGACACTCTATAATGAAAAAGCCATATTATATTACAACCCCTATATATTACGTAAACGATAAACCCCACATTGGGCATGCGTATACCACCATTGCAGCAGATGTGATCGCGCGGTTTAAGCGTATGGACGGACTAGATGTGATGTTTCTGACGGGTACAGATGAACATGGGCTTAAAGTTAATAAGTCAGCAGAACTTGCAGGCATTGATCCCCAGACATTTGTGGATCAGGTGTCTCAAAATTTCAAAGACTTAATGCCCATTTTGAATGTAACACCGGATCGATTTATTCGAACGACGGAGCCCGCACATAAAAAAGCAGCTCAAGATATTTGGAATCGGTTGATTGCATCGGGAGACATCTATTTAGGGAGTTATGAAGGCTGGTATTCCATGCGGGATGAGGCCTTTTATGCTGAATCTGAATTGGTCGATGGAAAAGCTCCAACAGGGGCGCCGGTGGAATGGTTGGAAGAACCCGGCTATTTCTTTCGATTATCAAAGTGGCAGGAGCCGTTGTTGACATTTTATGAACAGCACCCAAATTTTATTGCGCCACAGTCCAGACGTAATGAGGTTGTGAAGTTTGTAGAGGGTGGCTTGATAGACTTGTCGATTTCCCGTACCAGCTTTAACTGGGGGGTAACCGTACCAGGGGATGAAAAGCACGTAATGTATGTGTGGTTGGATGCCCTAACCAATTACCTGACGGGCGTTGGCTTTCCCGATACAAACCTGGAATCGTACAAGAAATATTGGCCCGCAGATTTGCATCTGATGGGTAAGGATATTATCCGATTTCATGCCGTCTATTGGCCTGCATTTCTAATGGCTGCTGGATTAGAGCCTCCTAAACGTGTCTTTGCACATGGTTGGTGGACGAATGAGGGGCAAAAGATTTCAAAATCATTAGGGAATGTCATTGACCCTATTGAATTGATTCATCAATATGGAGCCGATGCATTTCGATATGTTCTATTGCGCGAAGTTAGTTTCGGTCAAGATGGTGATTTCTCGGTATCGGGTATGAAGAATCGTATCAATGCCGATTTAGCGAATGCTTACGGCAATTTGGCTCAACGTGTGTTGTCATTCATTTATAAACAGTGTGACGGTCTTATTCATGCCTCTGAGGCAATGGAACCTCAAGATACTGCACTATTGAATGGATTGGAAAGAGCGTTAACAGACGTTCGTTCGGCAATCGATCATCAAGCCTTACATAAGATGTGTGATGCTATTTGGCAGTGTATCTATGATGCCAATGCCTATGTCGATGCTGAAAAACCATGGTCATTGCGTAAGGAAAATCCAGAGCGTATGCACGTTGTATTGTATGTATTGTGTAACGTCATAAAACGATTGGCGTTATTAACATTCCCAATTCTGCCACAGGCTTCTGAAACGATGTTAAAATTGTTGGGGGAATCAGATTTTAATTTTGAGAATTTTTCAGATTTAATACCGGATCAACGGCGCATTCAAGAACCCAGCCCAGTGTTTCCGCGCATTGTGGATGAAGTTTAAGAATGGATAAAGTTCAGATCCAATTTCCAGAGACGAAGTTAATGGGGATTCACGTTCGAACCCATTATCAAAGTGAATTGAATCCTGTGACCTCTAACATTATGCCGTGTGTTCAACGATATTGGTTAGAGGGAGTTGCGAATCAATTGGTAAATCGGGTGTCTCCTGGGCGATTGTTTGCGGTATATACCGACTATGAAACCAATCAAATGGGAGGCTATACGTATTTCCTGGGTGAGGAAGTGAGTTCGTTTGAGAGTGTTCCCGAAGGGATGTCTACGTTAGAGTTACCCAAGGGGGCATATAGCAGGTTTACGACAGAGCCAGCTCCGTTACCGCATGGAGTGGTTGATGCGTGGTACACCATTGCCCAAATGACCGCTGAGGATATGGGTGGAGATCGACGGTTTCATTCGGATTTTGAAATCTATGACGACCGCGCAGCCAATCCAATAGTGGCTGTGGTTGATGTCTATGTAGGAATTGTGTAGCTGTATGAACTCTGTAAATTTTGAGCGCGTTAATCGGTGGGGTGTGATTACTCTTCAAAAACCCGAAACACTTAATGCGTTAGATTTGCACATGGTGATCGCGATTAGATCATTCTTAAAAGACGTTCGTGACGACCCCAATGTCTTTGGCGTTATTATTAAAAGTGCTGTTCCAAATGTATTCTGTGCAGGTGGCGATATCAAGGCGGTGTATCGTTGGCACACCGAAAACGATGTGGATTCATTGCAAACATATATTCACGAAGAGTATGGATTAAACGCCGACATTCAATCATTTCCAAAACCTGTTATCGCTGTGATGAATGGGTTAACATTAGGCGGAGGTGTTGGATTAAGTCGATATGCCACGTATCGAATCGCCACTAGTGAATCTGTTGTCGGGATGCCTGAAGTGAAAATTGCCTTTTTCCCAGATGTGGGGGCGGGCTATTTCTTAAATTTATTGGATCAGCCTTTAGCCAGATTCTTAGCACTTACTGGGTATTTTGTGAAAGGACGCGATTTGATCGCCACCGGATATGCGACACATCTAATTTCCTCTGATGAGGCGAAAAGTCTTCTAACTGAGATACTATTAACTGAACCGAATAGATTAGACGATGTTTTACCAGGGTCAAAAACGACACCTTTATTGCTGGTAGAGTTGGCGCCGATTATTGAGTGTTTTAAGGCGAGTTCGTTGATGGAGTGTATGGAAGCTTTAAAGGGGTGTTATCATCCAGAGGCATTCACATTATATCAAGAAATGCTGACGTTTAGTCCATTGGCTTTACATATTGTTTGGCAGTATATAAACATAACGAGAGGCTTAAGCTATGCATCAGTTTTACAGATTGATTTAAATTTAGCGCTTCGAATGTTTAATAATTCAGACTGTTTCGAAGGTATTCGAACACGACTTATAGATAAGGGTGAAAAACCTTTATGGAGGCATGAATCGTTACACAGTGTATCGAAATTAGACATTGAGAGTTACTTTGGCAACGTGCCGTTGCATCCAATAGTTAGATCCGATGTGTTTTGAGACGTATTATAAGAATACGAGGGGAATTTTGACCCATTACGGGCGTTGGAGGGGTAAGGTTTGAAAATGAAATTGAAATGATTTCGTGTGTAAGTAGTAGTATTCCTTTTGTTTTAGTCGTTGTTAAAGTGGTTTACTTTTTTAAGTTGAACGCACCGAGGCATCCCCTGAAAA
>DITM01000048.1 GCA_002422845.1 Candidatus Paracaedibacteraceae bacterium UBA6184 | reverse complement strand
TCAGGGGATGCCTCGGTGCGTTTAATTAAAAAAAGTAAAACACTTTAACAACAACTAAAACCAAAGGAACAAAACACCACTTACACACGAAATTATTTCAAATTCATTTTCAAACCTTACCCCTCCTGAGCCGAAGGTGGGTTCAAACCACCACCATTAGCCGACCTAATGGATGCAACGTCACGTTGCTGGGTCAAAATCCCCCTCATATCTCCCATGCCCGTATTGGGTTCAAAACACTCTCTCTTCGTGTTTCTTATGAACATGTCTCACATCACATCAACCTAACGGATGCAACCTGCAGTTGCCAGCGTCACGCTGCCAACTGCAGGTTGCCCTAAATAGGCTCCTTCGCTTCGCTGCGGAGACTCTTCATTGCCCGCCCAATCGCGATGAAGCCCTTAGCAAGGGCAAGGGCTCCCCTGCGATTTTCCCACCCTAATCAGATCGTTCAATTTTTCGTTTTTTTCGAAATTCTCTAGTGTATTAACCCAGAGTATCAAGGGGTTAGTCTGTCATATAGCTGACTTCTTATAATCTGGATATGCGTCACTCGGTGGCCAATGTACACTTTAGTACATGTCTCGCCTCGTTCCTGTACCCAAATTAAATTAATCTTATAAAATTTCAACTCGTTCAGTTTTTTCATAGCATACATTTTTTCGATCGTCGGGCTTGACCTCAATGTTTGAATTATGTATAGTGCATGAAATGAATTGTTAATTGATTATAGGAATTTTTAGATGGCTAATCATAAATCAGCTGAAAAGCGATTTCGTCGTGATGAGAAACGTCGCGAATTAAATCATCAACGTATTGCTCGTATCCGTACGTTTATTAAAAAAGTTGAAAAAGCAGTTATTACAGGCGTTAAAGTTGATGCTCAAGCTGCATTTAATGCTGCTATGCCTGAAGCGATGAAGGGTATTACTAAGGGTTTACTGCACAAAAACACAGTGTCTCGTAAATTATCACGCTTATCAGACCGCATTAAAGCGCTTGCTTAATTTTAAGTTTTTGTTGTTCCTTATATAATTACAGGCGCCATTAGTGGTGCCTTTTATTTTCTCTAACGTTTTGGGAGCTCCTATGGGGGATGAAATACAGGATATTCTGTGGACACACGTGTGTGACCAATTCCGAGAGGAAGAGGGCGAAGCTGTATTCAAAAATTGGATTGCTCCGTTAATTGTTGATTCAATTGATGGCGGTGTATTGCGCGTTTTGGCACCCACAGCATTTATGCGTGATTGGGTTGATTCTCATTATCGTGATGCGTTGATGCGATTGGTCCGCAAGGAAAATGCATCTGTGATTACATTGGATATTGTGATTGGACCACCTTATCGATTCGATGCAAAATTGCAAACTGAAAAGATGATGCGAACGCTTGCTAAAACAAATAAAGCAGAAGATACCGAAGATGCCTTAAGTTTGGGGTTAGACCCCAGATTTACATTTGAAAACTTTGTTGTGGGTAAAACCAACGAATTAGCCTATGCCGCGGCATTACGGGTTTCTGAATCGAAAGAAGTTCCCTTTAATCCATTGTTTTTATATGGAGGCGTTGGGCTGGGTAAAACTCATTTAATGCATGCAATTGCTTGGCATATTAGAGAACACCATCCAGAACGCGAAGTTATTTATCTGTCTGCAGAAAAATTCATGTATCAGTTTATTCGTGCGTTGCGTCACAAAGATACGATGTCGTTTAAAGAAAGATTTCGCTCCGTTGATGTTCTGATGATTGACGACGTGCAATTTATTAGCGGTAAAGATTCAACTCAGGAAGAATTCTTTCATACCTTTAACGCATTGATTGATCAGAAAAAGCAGATTATTTTATCGGCGGATAAATCGCCTTCGGATCTTTCTGGAATTGAAGAACGCATGCGTTCTAGGCTAGGGTGGGGGTTGGTGGCTGATATTCATCCAACGACCTATGAATTGCGTTTGGGCATTTTGCAGGCCAAAGCTGAAAAATTAAGCACAATCGTTCCAAAGGATGTATTGGACTTTTTAGCCCATAAAATTGGCTCTAATATCCGAGAACTAGAAGGTGCATTGAATCGGGTTGTTGCACATGCAACACTAGTCGGTCGCAATATTAATATTGAAATGACTGCAGAAGTATTGAGAGATTTGATTCGGTCGAATGATCGACGTGTATCCATTGATGATATTCAGAAGAAAGTTTCAGAGCATTTTGACATTAAAGTAGCAGATCTGTTATCCTCTAAAAGAAGCATTGATATTGCTCGTCCAAGACAGATTGCGATGTACTTATCAAAGATGTTAACCACAAGCTCGTTGCCAGAAATTGGACGTAAGTTTGGTGGTAAAGATCATACGACAGTGATGCATGCCGTCAAAAAAATTGAGGCGATGCAAAAGGAAGATACTGCCTTTGCTGAAAATGTAGATATATTAAAACGGGTGTTGCAGGTTTAAAATGAAAATTACGTTAGATAAAAACATTTTTCTAAATGCGTTGAATCAAGCCGGAGGCATTGTTGAACGCAAACATACGATGCCCATTTTGGCACATATTCTTCTTCAGATCAAAGATCACAGTTTAATGATGAGCTCTACTGATCTAGATATCAGTTTGGTTGAAACATTTCCAGTGACAGTTGAAGAGGGCGGTAAGGTAGCCTTGCCAGCTCATTTGTTAAATGAAATTGTCCGTAAATTGCCGGATCAACCCGTATATTTAACGCGGTCTAATGGACAGGTTGTTTTGGAATGTGGCGCGTCTAAGTTTAATATTTCATGTTTAAATGGGGATGATTTTCCGGCCATTGGCAATGGAGATTCTTATGCATTTAAATTCACAATGAAGGCATGGGAATTACGATATTTAATCGATAAAACCAAATTTGCGATGTCGATGGAAGAAACCCGTTATAATCTAAATGGTATTTGTTTACATGTTACGGAATCAAAAGGTGATGTAGTTTTACGAGCTGCGGCTACGGATTCTCATCGATTGGCGTGTGCTCAGGTTCAGGTTCCTGAAGGTGCAGAATCTATGCCCAGTATCATTTTATCTCGTAAAACAGTCCTTGAATTGTCTAAATTCCTTGAAAAACACGAAGGTGATATTCAAGTTGCTTTATCAGGATTTCAGGCATGTTTTAAAGCGGGCGATTCATTTATGTCCAGCCGCTTAATCGATGGAACATTTCCCGATTATGAACGGTTAATCCCATACGATAACCAGAAAGTGGTTGTGGCGGATAAAAAACACTTTCTTGAAGCAGTGGAACGTGTTTCATTAATTTCATTTGATAAAATGCGCCCGATTAAGTTGAACATTCATGATAATCGCATTGATATTTCAGCGCCAAGTTCTGAATTTGGTTCTGCGAAAGAATCAGTGGATGCTCAGTATAGTGCAGAGCCGCTAGACATTGGATTCAATGGACGTTATCTGATGGATCTTTCGCACATTAGCTCCGAAGGTCAGGTTGAAATTCGTTTGCAAGATTCAGCAACGGCTGCATTGATTACAGATGTGGGCGATGATGCATCTTTGACGATTTTAATGCCGATGAGGGTTTAGTCTTTACGAATGCAAACGATTGGAATTGAGCGGTTACGCCTAAGTCATTTTCGTTCGTATGGATACTTAGATCTTAATTTACACTCAAAACATATCGTTTTATCTGGACAGAATGGTGCAGGTAAAACAAATTTGTTAGAGGCTATCTCATTCTTATCACCTGGCCGTGGGCTTCGAAAATCTAAAATCAGTGATGTTATGCAGTTTGATCAAGCTGCGCCGTGGGCGGTGAATACTCATATATTTGATGGTGAAGATGTTGTGTCTATTGCTACAGGTCAGGATCCATTGAATACTTCACGGCGTATTGTAAAGGTTCAAGGAGAAGCAATCCAAACACACTTAGAATTAGGACATTTTCTAAGTGTAAGCTGGGTGACACCTGCCATGGATCGATTGTTTTTAGAGCCCAGCAGTATTCGCCGCAAGTTCTTCGATCGACTGGTGTATGGATTCGATCCGTTGCATGCCGAACGATTATCTCGTTATAAACAGGCGATGATGGAACGCAATCGTTTATTAAAGGAACGCTCTTCGAATAAACATTGGTTGGATGCGTTGGAAATAACAATGGCGCAAGAATCAATTGCCATTGCAAGTCGTAGAGTCGAGGCCTTACAGCTGCTACAAGAAGCACACCCATTTTCAGATGATGCTCATTTTCCAGCCGCTAGATTAGAATTCACAGACGGGATAGAACTTAGCTTAAATAAGGGTTCTTTGGTGGATCAAGAAGAAAAGCTATTACAGCAGTTGGCAGATAATCGATCTTTAGATGCTTTAATAGGTGGGGCTCAGGTTGGTGCGCATAAAATGGATTTTACAGCATTTCATACGTTGAAAAATTTAAATGCTGCGGTGTGTTCGACAGGCGAGCAAAAAATATTATTGATGTGGATCATCTTGGCGTTTGTGAAATTGCAAACCTTACGAAATCCAGGGGTAAACATTCTTCTCCTAGATGAAGTTGCCGCTCATTTAGATTCAGAACGCAGACACATACTGTTTGAGAAAATAAACAGTTTAAATGTTCAAGCCTGGTATTCAGGAACAGATCATAGTTTGTTTTTTGGGTTACAGAACTATTCAACACAATCATATCATTTAGATAATACGGGCGTAAGAGTTTTAATTTAAGAAAGATTTCCCTTCGTTTTTAATAAACAAAGGGAAATCTTGTTGTTAATTAAGATGCAGTACCAGCTAAAAGTTTAGCTTCCAAAGCTTCAGCTCTGTCTTTGAACCTTTCTACTTCTTTTCCAAATTTTTTGAAATGTTCTAAAAACTCACGACTAAGGGTTAATTCTCTCATTCGTTCAGCAACTTCTGCTCCCAAAATGATTGCTTCCTGTAAAAAAGCACCCGACAATGGGGTGTAAACTGCCCAACGTAGCAACGCTATTGCAGTAGCTCTATCACCCAAAATTCCAGCGTTAAACGATATTTCTGTAGCAGCTACAGCGCTAATAGTGCTAATAGAAATGAGATCTCTCGCATCAATTCCCCGAGTTAAGGCTTTAAATGAGTTTAATAAAATAGTTAATCCTTTATCAACAGAACCTGCAGTGTGTAATCCAATCCCAATCTCGAATAAATAAGAAAGCTTTTCATATCCCTTGATGGATGGACTGTTATTTAAAGTCTCCATTATTTTCTCATATCCAGATATCGCTTTTTGATTAGCACCCTCGATTTTTGAAAGTATACCTAAAGCATTTACACGATCTTGAATATCAAGTGTTGCATCAGTTGCCATCGCATCTGCAACAGTTATTGCTTCAGTTGTGGCGCATAGTTCTATTAGTTTGCGAATACTCTGTAATCTATCCTGGACAGGCCTAGAGGTATCATTTGCTAAACAGAAATGAGTACTAGTCAAAATTTCTGAAGAAGCACCGGCTTGCATTAATAGTTTAGTGGCCTTTCCCTTGTCTTCTTGTCTTGTTTTTATGGGTAGCAATGCCTTCAAATACGTCTCTAAATAACGTTAATACATCGGGTTCAAAACTTAATAGAATTTGATCAATAGTTTTGTTGGGTTCTGTAACGGAAGTATCTAAAACACTCTCAAACTGAGAGAGAGTACGTGATAATTCTTTGGATGCCCAAGTTAATGCCTGAAGAGTTGCTTCTGGTGTAGCCGTTTGTGTGCGGATCTTTACAAGAGATGGATATCTGAAGTTAGTGTAGAAATAAGGTTCTTCTGCAGTGGAGGGGCTACTGGCTATTAAAGATTCTTTAAGTTTTGTTGCCGTGTCAACAAATGCAGTACTAGGTGCAGTCATAAACATCTTAGCTAGTTCGGTGGTCGCTTGTAAAACATACCCTAAATTATCAGAAGAGATATTGGTTTGCTGTAATAGCTCCAGGTATATTTTTAAGCGCAAGAGGGGTCTAAACGTTGCATCATAATTTGTTAAAACGTTTGTATAGTGTCCCGAGCACAGTGTTCCGTCAACAATCTCAGTTAACATTGTAGGATTAGCAACAGGTGGCGTAGGGTTGGAATACTTTATTTTTTCCAGAGAATCTTCAAAGCTAATCGAATCTAATACTTTCAATAGGAGTAGACCCTTAGATCCTTTGTTCAAAAGGGGGGTTAAAATTGTCTTTACTTCATCAATGACAACTGCATCTCTTGTTGCCGATCTCCACGAGATAAACGGATATAATTCTGGAGTGAAAAAAATCTCGGATGCGTCTGAAATATTAAAATCAGAGGTGTGAGTAACTAAAGTTTTAAGATCATTAATTTTATTCAGAGCTGCAATTGAAATAGTTGAGGTGGGGAGTGCTGTAGCGACAGGTTGTATGGTAAAATCATCAGTTTCAATAAATATACCATACGTAGTTGTGAGTGTTAAGAAAGTTGTGGTTAATAATAGTTTTGATAAATAGCGCATATGCTTCTCCTTAGTGTTTTGTATTTTTAATATATGGATCTTTGTAAAAAAGTCAAGGAATTGAACGCAATCTTTCATGGGATTAAAATCTTGAAACGGCTTTCATCTTCTATAGTTTTTGGGTATACTTCTCTTACAAGAAGGAAGGTTGGTATGGATTCTCAAAATTCTCATGGATTAAGTCCTTGGCATGGTACAACTATTTTATCTATTCGTCGCGGCAATGAGGTCATTGTTGCAGGGGATGGTCAGGTTACCATGGGGCAATCAATCATATTAAAAAGCAATGCAAATAAAGTTCGTCGGTTGGCCGAAGGTCGTGTCATTGTCGGTTTCGCTGGTGCGACAGCTGATGCTATGACATTCTTTGAGCGGTTGGAAGGCAAGATAGAACAATATCCTGCTCAACTTAAACGTGCATGCGTAGAACTTGCTAAAGATTGGCGCACAGACAAATACCTGCGTAGGTTAGAAGCGTTAATAGCAGTTGTTGATAAAGAATCTTCACTGATATTAACAGGGAGGGACGGGGGATGTCTTGGAACCTGAAGATGGTATTATTGGTATTGGATCTGGTGGAGCCTATGCATTATGTGCCGCCCGAGCATTGTATGCCAAGTGTCCAGAAATGCCGTTACATGAAATGGCACATCAAGCGATGACAATCGCTGCCGATATTTGTGCCTTTACCAGTCACAAGTTTGTGTTTGAAAGTTTATAGAATGAAAGCATTTACTCCTAAAGAAATAGTCTCCGAATTGGCTCGATATATCATTGGTCAAGACAAAGCAAAACGAGCTGTTGCGATTGCGTTGCGTAATCGTTGGCGCCGTCAACAGTTGGATGATGTGATGCGCGAAGAGGTGAGTCCTAAAAATATTTTGATGATAGGACCCACCGGAGTTGGAAAAACAGAAATTGCGCGCAGGCTAGCCAAGGTTGATAACGCACCATTTGTAAAAGTAGAAGCCACTAAGTTTACTGAGGTCGGCTATGTGGGACGAGATGTTGAACAAATCATTCGTGATTTATTAGAAGCTGCCATTGACATTACTCGTGAAGAGTTACGTCGGGATGTAAAAAGTCAAGCTGAAGCTGTAGCAGAAGAAAAAATACTAGATGCGTTAGTTGGAAAAGATGCCTCTGAAGAAACTCGTAATACATTTCGTACTCGATTACGCTCAGGACAATTGAAAGATAAGATTATTGATATAGAAGTTCCTGATACTGGGGGAGGCAATCCATTTTCTGCATTCGATGTTCCTGGTGGGCAAATGCAAATGGGAATGATCGATATGTCAGATATGATCAATAAAGCCATTGGTGGAGAACGTACCAAAACTCGAAAAATGAATGTTGTATCAGCCGAGAAATTATTGATTCAATTAGAATCTGATAGGTTGTTAGATAAAGAAGTCATTATTGAAAACGCTATCCGAGAAACTGAACAAAATGGTATCGTGTTTTTGGATGAGATTGATAAAATTTGTAGCCGAAGTCAACGTGACGGCAGTGTCAGTAGAGAAGGTGTACAACGAGATCTATTGCCGTTATTAGAGGGTACAACAGTGACAACAAAACATGGTCCCGTTAAGACAGACCACATTTTGTTTATTGCATCTGGGGCATTCCATATTTCAAAACCTTCGGATTTATTACCTGAATTACAAGGACGGTTACCTATTCGTGTAGAGTTAACCCCCTTAAAAGAAGAAGACTTTGTCCGAATTTTGAACGAACCCGAAAATAGCCTGCTTAAACAATACAAGGCCTTGATTCAAACCGAAGGTGTTCAGATTGAGTTTACTGAAGAAGGTGTGAATCATCTTGCTAGATTGGCGTTTAGCTTGAACCAAAGTGTTGAAAATATTGGCGCTAGACGACTGCATACAGTGATGGAAAAACTGTTTGAAGATATTAGTTTTAATGCATCAGAAAACTCAGGTAAATCATATGTTCTTAATAAAGAATATGTAGAAGAGATGGTTGGTAAACTATCTCAGAACATTGATGTATCAAAGTTTATTTTATAATAAAGGTAAGAATGTTGATCTCTACATCTTTAGCAACGAAATTGGATATGAATCCATTGAACGAGTTGGCTTTATTGTTTTCGGATAAGATTTTGCAGGTCGATACGATCTTGCAAGAAAATGCATATAGTGAGGTGTCGGTTCTGCCGTTGATCAGCTCGCACATTATTGAATCGGGAGGGAAACGCATTCGGCCTCTTTTGACATTAGCAGCAGCAGAACTTTGTGGAGGTTCAATAGAAGATCGGGCAGTAACAATGGCTGCATGTGTAGAGTTTTTACATACTGCCACATTGTTACATGACGACGTTGTCGATGAAAGTTCTTTAAGACGAGGAAAGCCCACTGCGCATACACTTTGGGGAAACCAAATGAGTGTGCTGACAGGGGATTTTTTATTTGCCAGACTATTTCAATTATTAGTTCATGATGGTTCTTTAGATATCTTAAATTTATTTGTTCAAACGACTCAGAAAATTATTGAAGGTGAAGTTTTGCAAATTAGCTCAAAGGCAACACCTTTAGTAAGTCGTGAAGATTATTTTGCAATTATCCAGTCTAAAACTGCAGTATTATTCGAAACAGCCTTAGAATTAGGGGGAAGAGTTGCGAGTGGTACGGTTGAGCAAATTAAAGGATTAAAATCATATGCTCATAATTTGGGCATTGCGTTTCAACTTATTGATGATGTATTGGACTATACCGCAGATGAATCTGGATTAGGTAAACCCATCGGAAATGATTTTTTTGAAGGTCAAATTACGTTGCCTTTGATTATTTTATTTGAAAAAATGCCCAAGGGGTCGAAAAGCTTGGAAAAGCTTCGGGAGACAATCATGCAAATAAATCGTGATCAGGCAGATTTGAAATGGGTTCAGATATTGCTTTCACAGTACGAGGTCTTTTCTTCAGTTAAAATATTGGCAGAAGAGTACGCTGATAAAGCAAGATATGCTTTAGATGTATTTCCAGAGAATCAATTAAAAGATATCTTAGTGCAACTGACGCATTTTGTGATTCATCGTTGCAAATAAATCTCAAATTATTTCAAATCACTTTGTAGCCTGGTAATTTTACTTGGAACGATATACTATTTATAAATAAAAATGAGGAGTTTCAAAAATGAAAATAAAATTATTAATAACGACGGCGACTTTATTATTAGCTTC
Source organism: Candidatus Paracaedibacteraceae bacterium UBA6184 (assembly GCA_002422845.1). Lineage (GTDB taxonomy): Bacteria > Pseudomonadota > Alphaproteobacteria > UBA6184 > UBA6184 > Bodonicaedibacter. Next base: position 12,754 of record DITM01000048.1, on the reverse strand, counting down.
TGAAGTATCTGCTGCATGTTGGAATGGATTTTATGTCCGTATGGATGCGGCAGTGATGGGTGCAGGTAACTCTTACCCTAAAAACGATAACGCAGATTTAATAGCAAAAGGCGCCAGTGAAGGTGATGGAGCTCGTTCTTTATACTTAGGTATTGCTGGGGGTTGGGGTAAAGTATTCGGAGGTAGTTTCTATGGCGGACTTGATGCTACATTGATTGGAATGTCTGGAGCAATGTCAACGGGTGATAAAAACGACTTTAGTTTCCTGTATGATCCAAAAGCAACAATTCGTTTAGGGTTTGCACGATGCAACATGATGGTATATGTCGGTGGTGGTATGGGGGCATTATATGCCTTTACAGAAACAGCCAAATTGCAAGGTCCCCATGCAGATTTTCCAAGGAACAAAGATGGTAAAAACGAGCTGTTGTGGACGTGGCATGGTCGTATCGGTGCTGATTTCAAAATTAAAGGCAATTGGATGGCCGGTGTGTTTTATGAATACCAACGTTCTTTAGCGCATAAAAATGAAGGTGATACCACTTTAAAACGAACGGATCTATCAATGATTAGCGATCGTTTAGCATTTGTATTTGGATTCCAAATGTAACGTTTGTTTCTATTAAAAGGCTCCTTTTATGGGAGCCTTTTTTTCGACTTTCGTTAGTAAGCCGTTTTATCTAATTCTATTCTACTTACTGGAAAAAACTAATCATTTATGATATCAGAAGAGCTATCTTCAATGGGCGATTGTCCACTGAACTTCGGTTAAACAAAAAGAGGTGATATAGCTTGTTACGATATTTGATTCGATGGATGATGTGTTTAGGATGCATTGTATATTGTAATGAGCGAGATGTATTCGCGGCTGATCCGTGGACATATGGCTTGGGATATCTCAGTCTGGATGAGTTTGTTGATTCTATTACAGAAGATAAAGCTGTAAAAACAGTTTACCTAACTCAGTCTAATAAGTCTATTAAGCTTGAATCCGCTAATCCTATAAAACAAATTTCGTCGCAAGATCTATCTGAAGAAGGTTATTTAACGGCGGTACAAGATGATGATGTAAGTTCGATGCATGATATTGCTTTGCGATTATTAGTTAAACATGACGCGATGATCGACTCTCCTGAAAAACATCAGTTAATGGTGTTATTAAGGTCCTTCGGGCCAGATTTAGTCGACCTTACCATATATAAGTTTCAGAGAGATTATGTAATCTTATGGCAAGCGTATGTTTTTTATATGAAAACGGTTCATCACGCGAGTGATCCATTTTTTATTAGCTATTCACAAAAAGCATTTAATTTAGCTGATATTCATGAAGATGAAATACGCGCAATGTTTGTGACAGAGCTGTTTTTAGATAGATTCACTACAGATTTTGGAGGTTTTATAGCGCGACAAATCATCGACTCTGAATTGAAACAGGCAGTAGATCCAAGATTTTTACAAAGCGTGCAATGTTTTTTTGATAATCAAACTAGAATTGCTCCGCCTCCTTATTATGACGCTGTACAAACCCTTCAGAAAGCACCACCAGCTTATCATCCTACAGAATAATGCAGAGTGAGCTCCCTATCAACAGTGGATTAAGTTGATAATGGGGAGTATTCTAATATTAAGGTAGTAATTCCAGAGCCTTGATTGCTTTTAGTCGTCGAATTTCTTTTATGCAATCATAATAGAGTCTTGGGTTGAAGTCTGCCCTATTGAATAGAATATCCATTACTTTTGTATAAGAGGTTTTACAGTCCAACAAAAATAGCAAACAAGCTGAATCTGCAAGAATTCTTTGTGATGTATTTTGATCATTAATGATCTTTTTGAGTTCACATTCAATTTTTCCTAAAACACGTGGGGTAAGGTTGTCAAGATTATCAGTATAAAATTGATATGTTGAATTATAGATTTCTTCTGCGCTCTGGGGACTAAGGGAATCTGTGGCTGAAATCAAATTAATCCATAGCAGTGATTTAGATAAAAGAGTCGTGATTATTTTTTTGTGGTACATTTTTATTATCTCATATTTATTATTTATAGTGCGAGTATCTGATGAGTTGACTGGGATTCATGAACATTTTGCCCTTATTGTGTTTCAGACATTTATGGAATTCGATATGTTCACAATCACCCTTGATAGAGTGATATCTGCATCCCTTTAATGTGTCTCGTTTGTAGATTGCAAGTCCGCCAAAGGCTGAGTCAACAGTTACAAATGGGCTATTCACAGGGTAGACCCGTTGAATTTGAGGAATGATGTCTGGCCAATATGTGTCAGGTTTATCATAATGAGCAAAAGGGAACTCACTATTTCTAAATGCAAATGCATCATACATTTCACCTTTAGGATTGCTGACCCCATTGGACGCAATGGCATCCCACGACTCCCAAGCTGCAAATGAGTGATAGATACCGCGGATATCAAATCCATAGGACATATCCATATCTGTGACAATTAACAGATTAAAATCATCGTACTTGGGTTGATTGATCTCATCAATATACAGATTGCGTACATCAGCAAGGAATTGAATGCTGGGGCGTTTCTTATTATGAAAGTCTTTTGAGATAATCGTCACGCGTGGATTATGTGCAGCCCAGTGGTTCAGAAGATCTTTTGTGCCATCTTTCGAATCATTTTCGATGATCACAATTCTATAATCGTTACATTGATTTCCTAGATGTTCAATATGGCGACGCATCGTCCAAAAATCGCTGGCGTTATCGCGGCTGATTCCACAAATAATCGCTTTTTGTTCAGCAAGCACGTGCTTGCCTTTATCAAGTGTGTTTGGATTCAGAACATTAAGTTGACTCGTGACTTCTAATGGATACGCCCATGGATATAGAAACTCTTGAACCTTGGTACGATTCCATATACTCAATGTAATCACAAGAGTTAATCCAACAAGTGCGAATAAAATGCGAGATCGCTTTATCATTGTTATTATTTTACCTTCAAATAAGGTTTTAAGTATTTGCCCGTATAGCTGGTTTTAACTTTACAAATTTCTTCTGGTGTTCCTTTGGCGACGATTGTTCCACCGCGTTCACCACCTTCGGGGCCGATATCAATAATATGATCTGCAGTCTTAATGACCTCAAGGTTATGTTCGATCACAAGAACGGTATTGCCTTGCCCAACAAGCTCTTGAAGTACGGACAACAACTGTTCAATATCGTGATAGTGAAGACCTGTAGTGGGTTCATCTAAGATATATAACGTTTGACCAGTTGCACGCTTTGAAAGCTCTTTGGACAGCTTGATACGTTGAGCTTCACCCCCAGATAGGGTGGTTGCACGTTGTCCGATCTGAATATATCCAAGTCCAACACGGTGTAACGTTTCAAGTTTGCGGCGAATGGTGGGTACATTTTCAAAGAATGTGACTCCATCTTCAACGGTCATGTCTAAGACATCTGCTATGGACTTATCTTTGAATTTTACGTCCAAAGTTTCACGGTTATACCTGCGGCCTTTGCATTGATCGCATTCTACATAAACGTCGGGTAAAAAGTGCATCTCAATTTTAATGACACCATCACCTTGACAGGATTCACATCGACCGCCTTTGACGTTGAAAGAGAATCGTCCTGCTGCATATCCGCGTGCTTTTGCTTCGGGTAACGCTGCAAACCAGTCCCGAATATAGTTGAAACATCCTGTGTAGGTTGCAGGGTTTGATCGAGGTGTTCTGCCAATCGGTGATTGATCAATATCAATGACTTTGTCGATATGTTCTAATCCTTTTATGGTTTTGTATTTGCCTGGAGTATCCGAAGCACGGTAAAAATGTTTAGCCAAAGCTTTATACAGAGTTGCAATGACCAGTGAAGATTTACCCCCACCACTGACACCGGTTACGCATGTGAGTGTTCCCAAGGGGATATCTACTGTAACGTTTTTCAGGTTATTGTGAGTTGCACCTTCGATACGAAGTGTGTTGCCAGATCCTTTGCGACGTTCAGTGGGGATGACAATGGCTTGTCGTCCTGAAAGGTAAGCTCCTGTTAAGCTGGCGGGATCTGTCATTACATGATCGGGAGTTCCTTCTGAAACGATGGTTCCACCATGGACACCGGCAAAAGGGCCCATATCAATTAAATAATCACAGGTTTTCATCGTATCTTCATCATGTTCAACGACAATGACTGTATTGTCTAGGTCACGTAGATGTTTTAATGTGGCGATCAATTGGTCATTATCACGCTGATGTAATCCAATAGAGGGTTCATCTAACACATATAAAACACCTGTTAATCCTGAACCAATTTGAGACGCTAATCGAATACGTTGGCTTTCTCCACCTGAAAGTGTTCCGGCTTTCCGAGAAAGGGTTAGATAGTTTAAACCTACGTTCACCAAAAAACTTAAGCGTTCGCGTACTTCTTTCAAAATACGATGGGCAATTTCGGTTTGTTTTTGAGTTAGATTTGATTCTAATGTGTGTGCCCATGTGTGTGCGTCTTCAATAGATAAAAGAGTAATTTCACCAATGTGTTTACCATCAATTTTGACAGCTCTAGCACGTTCGCTTAAGCGCCACCCATGGCATGTTTCACAGGGTAATGCTTTTTGATATTTAGATAATTCTTCTTGAATCATATCGCTGCTGGTTTCCCGAAAACGTCTATCAAAGAAGGCGAGTAATCCTTCATAGGGTTTGCTTTTTTTGTAGTGTCCATAACTGGTGGAATCAAAGGAAAACATAATTCGTTCTCGTGTTCCATTTAAAAGGACGTCTTGTAATTTCTTTGGGACATCTTTGTAGGGTAAAGATGGATCCACATCAAAGTGTTTTGCGATACTACTTAAAACCCCTTGGTAATAACCAGCTTTGTCAGTATTCCAGGGAGCCACAGCATCAATGAATGGAAGTGATTGATCTGGGATCAGCAGATCTGTATCAAAGACGACTTTTTCGCCCAATCCATCACAGGCTTCGCAGGCCCCATGGGGGCTGTTGAATGAGAATAAACGCGGTTCAATTTCGGGAATCGTAAAACCAGATTCAGGACAAGCAAAGTTGGCTGAAAACATTTGACGTTCATTAGTTGTGGCGTCTTGCACATAGATTAAACCGTTTCCCATGTCTAAGGCTGTTTCTAATGTGTCTGCTAGCCTGGTTTCAATTCCGGGTTTCATGACCAAACGATCAACGACGATCTCGATATCATGACGGATGTTTTTTTCAAGGGCAGGAACCTCATCTAAATTCATGAGCGTTCCATCGACGATGATGCGTAAGAATCCCTTTTTCTGTAGGTCGGTTAATTCTTTTTTAAATTCGCCCTTTTTCCCACGAGCGATGGGAGCCAAAATATAAAATTTCCAGCCTTCGTCGTGCGTCATGATGCGATCAACCATTTGACTGACGGTTTGGCTTTCAATCGGTTTTCCAGTTGTGGGTGAATATGGAATGCCTACACGAGCATATAACAGACGTAAATAATCATAAATTTCCGTAACGGTCGCAACTGTTGAGCGTGGGTTTTTAGAGGTTGTTTTTTGTTCGATAGAAATAGCGGGCGATAACCCTTCAATCAGATCTACATCGGGCTTTTCCATCAGTTGTAAAAACTGACGCGCATAGGCTGATAAACTTTCCACATATCGACGTTGCCCCTCAGCATAGATAGTATCAAACGCGAGGGATGATTTGCCTGATCCGCTGACGCCGGTGATTACAACCAATTTTCCTTTGGGAATATCTAGGTTAATATTTTTAAGATTGTGTTCACGGGCGCCACGAATATGGATAAATTTTGTGGGGTCATGCATGGGGTCATTCCCTTTATTCTGAATGGGGTTGTTGTCGTTTTGTTTTAACATTTTATAGATGAGGTGACAAGTATATCTTAATAAATCTAAGAGGTATGGAAATATTTTTTACTTAAGCTTGCAGCGAAAACTGATAGTTCTAAGATCACCAATAATATTGGAAGAGCCCTTGCAGTTGGAGGCGCTTTTGACGAATCTATAATTGTATTGAGCCAAGGATGCAAAAAAACAACACACTTGACGATTTCTTTTCGGTAAAAGAGTTTGCAGAAGTAGGACTTCAAAATGCAGCCAGAGAAAGTAAGAAAACTGTAGATCAACTGGTTGCAGATGCCCACGCAGCAGTTGCAGAAAAAACTCTGCACGTACGGCTGAATAAGCGAATAATGTGAAAGTAATATATCCCCCGGTTTTCGGGGGATTTCTGTTTTAAAACTCTGCGCTAATTCCAATCATTACTTCATGATCAAAGTCACCATCTTCTGCACTTGGAATATTACGTTCCCCATCTAAAGTGTTTTTGTTCCAAAGGTAATAGGCAGTCTCAATATTAAAATTATTCCCTAATGGTATTTTAACACCAACATTTCCTTGAGCCGCAATACGTTCATGAATGCCCGATGACATTAAAATGGCTGCATGAATTTGCAAATTAGCCAACTGAGGTATCGTTTTGAACGCAGATATTTTGAATTCATGAACAGTATGTCCTTTATACACAGATTCATAAGTTGCCATTATAAGTAAATTTGGATCCCATTGATAGGCAGCTTTAAACCGCAATGATAATCCCTGAGACGTAAAGAAGAAAGAAGTATTTGGTAGATAAAATCCCTTGTAATTAAATGTAGGAGTATATAATTGTCCAGTAGAAACGTAGTTATAAATATTATAAAATCCTTGATAAGTTGAACCGCTGAGAAAGAAGCTTAAGAAACACCCTGTTTTTGACATTTCGGCAGTATAATCAGGTATGATATTCTTGATGCGGTAATGTCGTTTTATTGATCCATGATCATTCATTAAATGCATTAGAGCTAAATGATCGTTGTTAAATAATAGGGTGCTTTTTAGATCATTAGGAATATCTGACTCTAGATATATTTCCGGAATTAGCTTGTTTGATGCGAGCGCCAAAATATCAAATAAATAGTATTCATTTTTTAGTGTTGCATGATCTTCAATTGTTGAAGCGAATATAGCTTGATTGTTCATTCCCCCTGCCCAAACTGAAATTTGGTCAATGGTAGGCGAATCAATGATTTGTTGAGCTTCGGCAGTAACTTTTTCTTTGTTATAGGTTGTATAGTAAGAATTAACGAGCTCTGTCGCGATTTTTGGCAAGACAAATCCGGCTTGTTTTCCTTTTAAAAAAGATCCTAAGATATGATAATACGTTTTCCCTGAGGTGATTGAAGTGAATGGATTGTGAGATCTATTATAATTCGGTAGATCATCATAGTAGGTGGGGTCGGAGTCTGAATCCAAAGCAAGAAGACCGCGAGCGTGTCCAAATTCATGATATGCAATAGATATCGGTAGCATGATAAACCAACTGTGGAGTAATCCATATCCAAGTGTACCTAATGTTGTTGCTATTCTATTATCTGAATAAAAATGCTGATTAATTAAATCAATCGGATATAGGGTTGTTCGGTAAAGTTCGAAAGATAATTTATCTAACCCTACGGTAGAGTTTGCAGAGGGAAGGAGTCCATTGTTAAGTGAAAGACAGTATCGAGGTTCCCTTGATGCGAGTTTCTGTTCAGCATATGAACTTGAACTTGTTAGCAAGAGAATGAAGACAAAAACGATTGATCGAATATTCATAATTAACTTTCTTTAATAAGGGGTAGGAGGTTTATAATACAAGTCTAAATAAAGCAGATCCTAATTAAATTATTCCACATAATTACTGTGTCCATTCTTTCTCAACGGCGTCTAAGGTTCCGGTTTGAATGCCCATACGGACATCTGCCATCAATCGATTCATAAACGATACGTTGTGAATCGTGAGCAATTGCAATGCAAGGAGTTCTTTTGCTTTCAATAAATAGTGGATATAGCCTTTTGAAAAGTGAGTACATGTGTGGCATGTGCAATCAGGTTCAATTGGATCCATAGATTCTTTATTGATGGCGTTGTTTAGGTTAAGGTGTTCCCGAGTTGTGGATGTGTTGTGTTTTGCTTTAACTAAAGCACCCCCATGGCGAGCCAATCGAGTAGGGTGAACACAGTCAAAAGTATCGATACCATAACGAACGCCGTTAAAGATATCGCTGGTGCCACCGATTCCCAATAGATGGACGGGGCGATCTTTGCGGAGTGTTGCCATTGCAACGCCAACAACATCATGCATTTGTCCTTTGCTTTGCCCCAAAGATCCGCCGACAGCGATGCCAAAGAAATCATGATCGTTGACGAATTCACAGCTTTCAATACGCAAGTCTGGATAGATACCGCCCTGGACGATTCCGTAGACCTTTTGTTTGCCGTTATCGTGACGTTTGAATTCGGCTAGACTGCGCTGTCCCCAACGGTGGCTCATGCGCATGGAAGCGGCAGTGTAGGTTTTATCCACATGAAAGGGTGTGCATTCATCTAACATGACTGCAAAGTCTACGCCCAGTTTGCGTTGAACTTCCATTGATTTTTCAGGAGTTAGAAAATGGAGACTGCCATCCAAATAGGATTTAAATTTGGCACCTTCTTCTGTGATTTTTAACAGTGTTTGAGGCCGTTTGGTATCTCTGCGTCCTTTGATCTCCGCAGCAACGGATCCGTGACCTAAACTGAAGATTTGAAATCCACCAGAATCGGTGAGTAGGGGACCATCCCATCCCATGAACTTGTGCAATCCGCCCATTTTTTCAATGTGATCAGCACCTGGATTTAACATTAAATGATAGGTGTTGGACAATATAAACTGAGTGCCTTCAGACTTCATTTGAGACGGCAACAGTCCTTTTATAGCGCCTTTGGTTGCGCAAAAGATAAAGTTCGGTGTTTGAATTGTGCCGTGTGGGCAGACAAGTTCTCCGCACCTGGCGTTTTCATGAGTGTGTGTTATTTTGAAATTGAACATGGAATGTGTCTTTAATTTATGCTGTTTGTGTGTACCATTAATCAGTTGGGGATGCAAGGGAAAGTGTGCATCAAAATCTATGTTTATGGAGAGATAAAGCCAGCATTAGGCTGGCTTGAATTTAGCGGGCTCTAATAAATAGAAGTGTTATCAGCGCAAGTATGGTACTTGCAGGGATAAACATTAGCGCATACTGATAGTTTTCGCACAAGGTAGCTCCTAGTTGAAGATCAATAACTTGTCCAACGACTATGACAGATAAGGATTCGAATAGCGTGTTGATGGTATTCATAAATCCCATCGCTGCGCCGACTAATGTTACGCTGTAATTTTCCTTTAACGCTGTAAATGCAAGAGCAAAACCACTGGAGCAAAATCCTACTAAGAACATCAAGATAGCAATAGTTATATATGAAAGCCCTGTTGTATAGATCAGGATCGAACTGACGCAAAGCGTTGAAAGGGCAGACACAAACATCAGAAATTTTCGTTTACCAAGTCGGTCTGAAATATACCCATAGGCCGGGGATCCAAAGATCCATCCAGCAAAAATTGTTGAGGATAATCCTCCTGCTAATTCTAAAGATAGATTGTTCGTTTCAGATAAATAGGCGGTTCCCCAAAACGCAAGAATTGTGGTTGGAACAAACATTAATCCAGCATAGATCGCAGAAAGCCAGGATTGTTTGTTCTGGGCTACCTCTAGCAATTGATAGAATAATTCACCGAGAGATATCTTTTTATCGGTATCATTTTGAGGATTATTTGGATTGTTATCCCGTATGATCCACCACATGACTGCGGCAATTACGATACATCCAACTCCTGCTAATTCCATACCGCTGCGCCATCCATAGAGTGAAAGCAGATAGGTAGATAGATTAATTCCAAATACTCCGCCCAAAAACGCTACAGTCACCATAGATCCAAATAGAAGTGCGAATCGATTGGGGTTAAACCAAATAGCGGCAAGTTTAGAGCATGTTACCAGAGCAAAGGAAGCCCCAAACCCTATTAATGCGCGTCCCACAAATAATGCAAAGGTGGTATCAGCTTTTGAAAATAAAAAGCATCCAGCGCCACACGCGAGGGCGGCTAACGTAATGATTCTGCGCGTTCCCCAGCGATCAACTAAAATTCCAGCAGGAATTTGCATGACAGTATACATAAGCATATACATGGCAATAACCCATGCAAAAACTGTAGCTGTGATATTAAATTCAACCATTAACGTTGGTTTTAAAACGCTAACAGAAAATTTTAATAAATAATCATAGAAAAAGAATAAGGCGACTAGCCCCCAAGATAAAATACCGCGATTAGAATTTAATATGTGTAACATTGCTTTTTGTTCAGTTTTTATTAATAACAACCTATTTGTTTAGGCTCTAAAGTAATATTTCTACATGTATTAGTATGATTTTACTAGTTTTTTATTGAGCCCTTTAACAGGTATATACTTATCGGCTTGCATTTGCAAGCCGTGGGCTAGGACCTGGTAGCGTTACTTTGCGCTATCCAGGTCGGGCGGGTGGGCAATAAAAAGTCTTCTGAGCAAGGCGAAGAAGCCTATTTAGTTTTCATTTATACGTTTGAAAAAGATGACCATTGGGTCAGGACGCTTAGGAGTTGTCATGACAGTAAAGGTATGAGATTTTCCATTAACACTGATCTGTTGGTGGGTGAACGTAACATGGTCGGGGCGAGGTTCGTTTAATTCATCCTTAAATTCGTTGTGTTTAAATTCAAATTTAAATCCAGAACCGATAAGCAGTTTAATTGCTGGAATGTTGTCGGGCGAAACCCTGGCAATCAGCGTTCGTATTTCAGATTTACGATCGCCATCGACGGTGGTTCCAGCCTTATTTAAGAATTTTGCCCAGCGATCTAAAGCAATTATTGCTTTTTTTCCATACCCTTGGTTGCGGAACCCAGGTAATTCAATTATAAATAGTTCCGCCATGTTTTTGTTTGGAAAAAGGCCAATTCCGCAGTGCATAAAGGGAGTGCCGTCTGGAGCAAGCCCAACAAACCCACTGAGGAAATTTCCATCTTCCCAACGATACGACTGATTGATTAATATGTGAAGTGCTTCGGGAGTAGATTTCGGTTTTCCATCTAAATATCCCTTTACAGATTCAGGCAGGGTATACAGATAAATAAATAAATCTTGGTGTCTAACGTTAGACGCATCACACGGTTTTAATATGAAGCCATCTCCACCAGAAATAGCGTGAGGGCGATTGGATTCAGAATTCCATTCAGTGTTGTAGTGTTGAGCGATGTTTTGCAACGAGTCTGAGGTGTGTGGTACATCAGGTGCCGAGCATCCATTGAGGATTAATCCAAGTATAATTGTTCTAAAATATTTCATTTTCATTTTCTAAGTCATGGTTAACTGTGTATTATTTTAATGTTAACCTAGTTCTTTTGAGAAAGTTAAGATTTTTTATCATTTGTTTCAAATTAACCTTTAATTAAGTTAAGAGCAGATAAAATTATCTGAAGTACATAGAAAGATTGATCATGAAACATACATACAAGATAGTGATGCTTAGTATAATGGTATGTTGTATCCATAGTAATTGGGGTGCAAGCGAAGTAGACGTGTCAGGTAAAGAGGCAGAGATGGATGCAAAAAAAGATAAGATTGTATTAACTGATCCTGCAGGAGCTAACGAAAATTTAAATACAATTATTGCACAATCCTGCTTATATACGCGAGGTAATGGAGATCTATAAGTTTGTTGTTTTGTTAAAAACATATAAAGATATCATTTGACTTTTAAGCTGAATTTTATCAAAAGTGATTGTTAAAATCAGGGTGATAGTAAATGAATCGATATATATTAACAGTAGTGAGTTTTTGGATAAGTTGCTTATCCGCAAGCACGTTGGATTCTGCAGCCGTTGATATTTCCTATACCTATTGTAATGATCCAGCGTCACAAGCAGCAGGATTGGTGCCTGTTCGTGTACTTTGTGATGCTGATGCCCCGTTCACTGTATGCACCTTTAATGTTTGTTTCTTTGGTCGCACGCGGACAGTGGAAGAGATTCTATATACAGTCATAGATCGATTTGAACTTAACGAATTTGCAACGTTTCGGTTGTGGAGTGGATCAGAAGAGATCGTTGATAACCCTACCTTTACGATGGAAGAATTGGGACGTATAGGTAGTTTGACGGTTGATTATGATATACAAGAGAACACACCTGAAGCAATTAAACATAGGCGAATTACATGGCTGGTTGATCAGCTGACTGAATCGCATCAAGAGGCTTGGGAAAATCGAGAACAAAGAGAGCGTGTTCGTGCGCTGGTAGAAAAAAATCATGTTGATGCCTTAGGAAAACACCTTTCATTGAGAGAGCTTTGTGAGATTGTGGAAAACGGCGAGTTGACGTGTGAGCGATACATGCCTGAGAGTGAATCAGGTAGTGAAACATCTTGATAAAAAATTCCCACAGTTGAATATGTTAAGTTTGAGTAAGATTCTAGTTGATATCGGGATGCATTATTTAACTAGATGAGACGTGTTATGAAAACACGAGTGAGATTGGGCAACCTGCGGTTGCACCAGGGATGATCCCTGGACTCATTAGGCAACGTGACGTTGCATGCATTAGGTTGGATCCGATGTGGGTTTGAGGCGTGTTTATTAAGAACACGAGGGGAATCCGTGGGGAAGTGTGTTTTGAAATACATTAGATTAGATCCGAAGTGTTGTGAGACATGTTATTAAGAAACATGAGAGGAATTTTGACCCATTTCGGGCGCAGGAGGGGTAAGGTTTGAAAATGAATTTGAAATAATTTCGTGTGTAAGTGGTAGTATTCCTTTGAGTTGTAGTTAGTTGTTAAAGTGTTTTACTTTTTTA
>DITM01000049.1 GCA_002422845.1 Candidatus Paracaedibacteraceae bacterium UBA6184 | reverse complement strand
TTTCGCAATTCTAGTTATTAGTATATAAAGTGATTTTGAAGTGTCAAGAACAATTTGCGACCGTATCTGTTTGTTTACGGCGGCTCAGGCAAATCGCCCTGCGATTTGATGACGGCGACTGCCGTTTGGCGCATGGCGCCCCTGAGCCGCATAGATGCGGAGGTTGTAGCTAAAAAATGGAATCTATTTCTTCCAAAACTTTTTCATTTCGGTACTAATCCAAGTATAGGATTCATCTGTTTGTTGCGGCATTATATCAGTAAATTGCATATATGCATGAAACGTACCTTTTGCAGTTTTTTGTGAAACTGCTACACCTGCATTCACTAATTTGTCTTTATACTGAAGGCTCTCATCATGTAATGGATCACATTCGGTAGTAAGCATAATAGCAGGGGGATATTTATCAAAGTAAGGAGATAATAAAGGTGATATTTTCCAATCACTGACACTTTGACCATCCGTATAGTTTTTTACAAAATAAGCAATAGTGCTTTTAGCAATAAAGAAGTCTTTTGCATACGTGTTCATTGATTCACTAGATAAGCTTAAATCTAAACTTGGATACATTAACACATGAAAATCGGGTAATCTTTCATTTTTTTCAATCAAAACTCCCATTAATGATGCTGTTAGATTTCCGCCTCCACTGTCGCCGCCGACTGCGATTTTATTTGGATCAGCGTCTAGAGATTCCGCATGGTTTAAACACCATTCATAGGCAGTTTGGACATCTTCAAGTCCAGCAGGATAGGGATGTTCGAGGGCAAGTCTATATTCAATGGAAACAATGATACATCCAGTTTCTTTAGCAATTCTTCGACACACAGTATCATGTGTATTAATGCTGCCCACGTTCCATCCTCCGCCATGAATAAACATAAACAAAGGTTGATTCTTTTCTAGGGTAGACCAATAAATCCGAATTGGAATGCCGTCTTTATTCGTGTTCGATGATAATATTCTGTCTTCAATACGAGCCATGGAAACAGGAATTCCACCTAAGTTGCGGGATACTTTTTCATAATTCATGCGGGCAACTGCAATGGGAATATCTTCAGTATGCGGAGCGTTTAACGACTTTAAATGGTCTAGAAAAACTGCCGCTTCGGGTGCGAGTAATTTTCGTGGATCTTGAATCATGGGTGATCTCCTATTAATGCAATAAAACAATACTGAAAAAAGGTTAATATTTCATTAACTTGGAGCAGTTGCCCATATTCGTACGGGAGATTCAGTTGCGTCGTGCAGTTTAAGTGGAGCGATAGAAACGGCAAAATCTTTGGAGGGTACGTGTCCGAGATGGGTCACATTTTCAACAATCAATATATTTTGAGATAATAATAACGCGTGAACAGGGTATCCACTATCAGGTCGATCGGGGGATAAGGTGTCGATGCCCAGTGCGCGGATCTTTCGTTGCGCTAACAGTGCAGCTGCCTCAGGCTGAACATGTGGAAATCGATATTCATTATGATATTGCGACGCGTTATCCCAATATCGATGCCAGCCCGTATTAATTAAGACACAGCTGTTTTCTTGAATGAGGCCATGTGTTGTCTCAAATTCAATAATATCTTTTGCGGTTAAGCAATTGTCTTGATTAAGACGATGCGAAATATCCATAGAATAGCCGGGAATGTTAATCAGATGATTCAGAGGTATTTGATCAATCGTCATTGCCTGTTTAAAGCAATGTGCGGGCGCATCAATGTGAGTGCCAATTCCGCAATGCAGTGACATTGTTTGTACTTTAAACGACACTGCGTCAGAATTATCCAAATAGTCATGATCAGTCATTAAATGAAATCCACAGCGTCCGTCCCATGTCGGTGTTTTTTCAGTTAAGGTATGTGTTAAATCAATAAGTTTAAATGACATTCGTGACCTTTGAAGCGTTAATTAAGCTGATTAAAAAAGCACGTTCTGGCGGAATGGCGCGATGCAAATGTTCGTGTAGCATGCGTTGTAAAAAATGCCCTGTGATCTTTAACCCATCCAGAATGTCGGCCTTATTCCAAGGGGTGTTGGAATCAGATAACGGGGTAGGTAGGTGAAATAGCTGATCTTTATAGGGATGACCAATACTTTCAGTGACGGCTCGACCTGTTTTAGGGGAGACATAAGTTAAGTTGTCTCGTACGTTTGTGACAGCACAGCGTGTTAGATCTAACCCAAATCCACAATGAGTTAATAAGTCTTTTTCAAATAAAACATAATGTTCAGTCTTTCCACTTAAGCAAATTTCATGAATATGATCTTTAAGACGTATATAAAATTCTTCTGTCGCATCATGATCGATGAGGGTGGTAATGAGTAACGTTCGTATAGCATTAATACACGCAAGTTTTATGGGGGAAATCAACGCCGCACATATAATGGGAGCAAAGGTTTCATGCTGTTCAACTGTAAATAGCCCCATATGCGTTTCTAATCTAGATTTGTTGCGAATGTGATAAAGATTTCCTGGCTGTAAAGGATATTTTTTGTTAGTGCGAATATATCCGGTGGTAAGACCATGCAATTGAGTAAAGAAAGTAGCAATGAGATTGGATTCACCATGAGGTTTCGTGCGTAACAATAATCCCTCATCTAACCACTCCAATTCACATATCTCCTTTTGTTTCTTGATTTCTAAAGCTGAACTCTTTAAAGTGACATTGTAATTAGAATTAAGTTATTTGCAAAGGAAAACAAATGAAAAAAAACATAAAAGTAGGCCTATTGCTTGCTGCTTTAATCGGTATGCCGAGTATTAATGCGAGTGGCGTCGTAAAGTACCAAGGTAAAGAATTGGTGACTAAAAAAGATGTTGAAGCACGTATGAAAGAATTAAAAATTGATTCTATGCAAGGTGAACAAGTGTATATGCAAGTTCTAATTCAATTAGCCGAAGAAAAATTAATGGCTAAACAAATTAGCGATTCGAAAATGAAAGCTGAGCCAGAGTTTCAACGTATGTCTAAAGCAAGTGCTGAAGAGTTTGAACGTCAATACTTTATGCAAAGAGAGGCTAAAAAGCGGATTACATCTCAAATGCGTCAAAGCGTATATGATCAAATCAAAGCATCGATGCAAGGCAAAAAAGAGATTAAACCACGAATTTTGATAGTAGAAGATGAGAAAAAAGCAGCTGAAGTTAGTGCATCTTTAAAAAAAGGTGAAAGCTTTGAATCTTTAGTTAAAAAGCATTCTCTTGATCCGTCAAAAGATAATACACAAGGAGCTGGCTTGCTTGATCGTTTTATGCTTGAAGAAGGTTTTCCCGTTGAAGACCCAAAGGAACTTTCAAATCTAAAAGAAGGCGTTGCGTCTAAACCAATGAAATCAATGTATCAAAACAAACTAGTATATACGTTTTTCTTGATCGAAAAAGGGAACCGTCGTGATTTCCAATTGCCAGAAATAGATACTCCAGAAGTTGCAGGACACATTGAGCAAATCATCATGCGTCAGATGGTCGGCGTTGTACAGGCAGATTTGATGCGTCAATTAGAAGTATACGATCTTAAAGGAAATAAATTTCCGTTAGTTCCTGAACAAGAAAATCCACAAGGTGGAATTCCATTAATTGGTGGTGGTGTTAAGAAGTAATTACGCTTGCGGGCTCGTTACTAAGGTCAGGATTTATCCTGGCCTTTTGTATTTTTAGAGCTTAAAGGATGATGGTTAAACACAGTGTCTTTAAGTTTTTCAGTCATGATATGCGTATAAATTTCAGTGGTAGCAATGTCTGAGTGTCCAAGCAGTTTTTGAACATTGATCAGGTTAGCCCCATGATTTAATAAGTGCGTTGCAAAGGCATGCCGAATCACGTGAGGTGATACTTTTAGCGGATCAAGTCCGGCATCGAGGGCTAGCTCTTTGATAATCTGAAAAAAACGTTGCCGTGTTAAGTGGATTGTTTTATTAGAGGAGGGAAACAACCATCCAAACTTAGAAGCAAGCTGAGAGTTTTGAATATAGTGAATCAGGGCAAGTTTTGTGGACTGATTGAAAGGGACAATACGTTGTTTGTTGCCTTTTCCTGTGATCAATATGCATTCTTCTAACCATTGAATATCGGATAGTTTGATCTTGATTAATTCAGAAATTCGCATTCCAGTCGCGTACAAAAGTTCAATAAATACAACTCTTCTGGGGCAGTCTGGATGTTTTGAATTATACGCTGCATTGATCAAAGCTTCAGTTTCAGATTCTGTTAAAAACTTTGGTAAGCTTCGACCTTGCTTTGGGCGTTCAATGAGTTTTGTTGGATTGGATTCAATTTTCTTTTCGCGCATTAAAAACGCATATAGGGTTCTAAGCGCAGATAGTCTGCGAGCCCTGGTGCGATCAGACAACCCCAATTCAGATAATTCAGAAATATAATCTTTTATTACAGTTTTTGAAGGGGTTAATAAGTGCAAAGAATGCTTATTTAAAAACTCAATAAAATGACGAATATCGCTGAGGTAAGATGAGATTGTGTTTGGACTTGACCCCATCTCTGATTTTAACATTTCGATGAATTGTTCAACCTCAGGATAGGGCGTTAGATTATTTTTTACAGCGTGACGCTGTGTCCTTGATGTGGATCCGACAGGGTCAGACACGGATTTCATACAGTAAATATAGGGGTGATTCCCATTTTTTTAGATTCATTTTATCCGTGAGGAGCTTTCTCTTGGACATTGATTGCGATAGGAAGTCGCGTTTCAGATTTTGGAGCAGGGATACCCACCAAGGATAAAGCTATCCCTCCACCAACTATCACAATCACTAAAAATGTTAAAATGTATTTCATGTTTATACTACTAATTTTCCATGACATTCTTTGTATCGTTTTTCGGAACCACACGGGCAAGGGCCATTGCGGGGTATCATACGCATTAGTTCCAATTCGTCGTTTGACATCAAACGATTATTGTTTGCGTCTTCTAAGACAGTGTTTTTTAAAGGAATTTTTTGAGCCTCTTCGTTTTTAGCATTCAAATTCATATGGCTTAGAATACTGATAATGGTTTCTTTGACTTTATCAAGCATCGTTGTGAAAAGATCAAAGGCTTCTTGCTTATACTCATTCAAAGGGTTGCGCTGAGCGTAAGCACGTAGGTTAATCCCTGTGCGTAAATAGTCCAGCGTATGTAAGTGATCTTTCCATAACTGATCCATTGAGTGCAAGAAAATATCTTTTTCTACACGGTGCAATAGTTCATCTGGGAAATTCTTTTCTTTTTCAGCCCAAGCTTCTAATACCTGAGTTTCCACACGGCTAACAAATTCTTTGTACGCAACGCCTTCTTCGTGTGCCCAAGCATCTAAAGGAAGATTGACGTTAAATATACGCAAAATTTCTTCATGTAAACCAGTTAGATTCCATTGTTCAATATGATTAGATTCTGAAATATGAGCAATTAACGTAGTGTGAATTAATTCCAGGCGAGATTCTTCCATAGTTTCATGGATGGAATCTGCATTCATGACTTCTTTGCGTTGTTCATAGATTACTTTACGTTGATCATTCATCACATCATCGTATTTCAATAAGTGTTTACGAATGTCATAGTTTCGCGCTTCGACTTTCTTTTGAGCCCGTTCTAGTGCTTTGTTAACCCAAGGGTGAGTAATTGATTCACCTTCTTTTAATCCTAGTCGGACTAGCATCGCATCTAAACGTTCAGATCCAAAAATACGCATTAAATCGTCTTCTAAAGATAGAAAGAACTTTGTTTCACCGGGGTCACCTTGGCGACCCGAGCGTCCACGCAACTGATTGTCAATGCGACGGCTTTCGTGGCGTTCAGTTCCGATCACATACAAACCACCCGCGGCTTTTACCCTATCTTCAAGTGACTTTATTTCAGCGCGTACTGTCGTTTCAATTTCTTTGCGAGCAGATTCAGAGATTAAGGGGCCTGCTTTTTCCAAAGCGGCTTTTAAGTGAACATCATAGCTTCCACCTAATTTAATATCTGTTCCACGACCCGCCATGTTGGTGGCAACGGTAATGGCACCAGGATACCCAGCTTCTGCGATGATTTCGGCTTCTTTTTCGTGGAATCTGGCATTTAAAACATTATGTTTTAAACCAGCTTTTGTAAGTTCTCGGGCAACTTCTTCAGAGTTTTCAATGCTGATGGTACCCACAAGAATTGGTTGTTGTTTTTCATGACGTTCTTTTACAAGCTGAACAATAGCAGTTAGCTTTTCGCGTTTAGTGCGATAAATTTCATCGTCGTTATCTTTTCGACTAATTGATTGATTGGTGGGTATTTCAACCACGACAAGCTTGTAAATATCATCAAATTCTTGAGCTTCTGTCATTGCTGTTCCAGCCATACCTGCTAATTTGGGGTACAAACGGAAATAGTTTTGATAGGTGATTGATGCCAGTGTTTGGTTTTCAACCTCAACATTCACGTTTTCTTTGGCTTCTAAGGCTTGGTGGAGACCTTCGGAATAACGACGACCATCCATGATGCGACCCGTAAATTCATCCACGATCAAGACTTGACCATCACGAACGATATAATCAACATCGCGATGGAACATATTATGAGCTTTTAAAGCCTGGTTAATATGGTGAACAATACTGATGTTTTGTAGATCATATAAGCTTGAACCTTTTAAGTATCCATCCCGTTCTAAAGCTTCTTCAATTTTGGCTGATCCAGAATCCGTAAGGGTAATGCTTTTCCCTTTTTCATCTTTTTCATAATCAGCGGTTGTCAACGATGCCATATACCTGTTTGCGATATAATACCATTGAGAAGAGTCTTCGGCAGGGCCTGAAATAATCAGTGGAGTTCGTGCTTCATCGACCAAGATACTGTCGACTTCATCCACGATTGCATAGTTAAAGGGGCGTTGAACCATGTCGTTCAATGAGAATTTCATATTGTCGCGTAGGTAGTCAAAGCCAAGTTCATTGTTGGTTGCATAGGTAATATCAGCGTTGTATGCTTTTTTGCGTTCCATATCACTGATTCCGCTGACGATACATCCAACTGAAAGTCCAAGGAACGTGTAGACTCTACCCATCCATTCAGCATCACGTTGAGCCAAATAATCGTTCACAGTGACTACGTGTACACCTTTTCCGCTTAATGCATTTAAATATACAGGGGCAGTAGCGACTAGAGTTTTACCTTCACCTGTACGCATTTCAGAAATCATACCGTTGTGTAGAACCATTCCACCAATGAGCTGAACATCGTAATGACGTTCGCCCAATACACGGCGCGCAGCTTCACGAACGGTTGCAAACGCTTCTGGAAGGATATCATCCAGTGTTTCACCCTTCTCAAGGCGGACTTTGAATTCAGCAGTTTTTTGCTGTAAGTCATAATCAGACAGAGAAGTGAAGTTGGATTCAATCTCATTAATTTTGTGAACAATGTGCCCTAAACGGCGAACTAAGCGATCATTTGCAGATCCGAAAATTTTTTGTATAAGCTTTAAAAGCATTTTTTACCTTTATATATAGTAAGTTTAGTGAATTTCAGTATAATAGAAATTAGTTAAAATATTCATTACAAAGTAGTATAATTTAAGGAATATTACAAAGAAAAAATGTTAACATTATTAGCTATTATTCAAGGAATTGCAGAGTTTCTGCCAGTTAGCTCTACGGCGCATTTAATTATTATCGCAAAATATTTCGGTAATATTTATCCCGGAGTTCATTATTTGGTTGTGTTGCATGTGGGCAGTATGGTTGCCATTATGCTGTACTTTTGGCATGATTTGTGGCGAATCCTATTAGGCTGGTTAGGCTTATTCAAAGGACAGATGTCTGATCATTTCCATTTAAGTATATCGATTGTGATTGGCACTATCCCCGTCATGATTGCTGGATTATTTTTATTCAATATAATTGAAAAACCTCAAAACACACCGTACATTATTGGTTTGAACAGTATTGTTTTTGGAGCCTTATTGTACATTGCGGACCTGCGTAAAAAGGCAGATAAACCTATGTTGCAAATGTCATATACCGATGCGTTTTTAATTGGAGTTGCACAGGCCTTTGCATTATTACCAGGGGCAAGTCGATCTGGCAGCTGTATGATGGCCGCCCGAGCTTTGGGATATTCAAGAATTGATTCGACACGGTTTGCATTTTTATTAGGAATCCCTGCCATCTTGGGAGCCAGCGTTTTAAAATTAACAGACATTAATTGGAATGATCCAACCGTAGATATTGAGTTGTTTGCGTACGGTAGTTTAATTTCATTTGCCGTAAGTTATTTTGTCATTGTGATGATGATGCGATTGTTAGAGCGAATCTCATTTCTGCCATTTGCAATGTATCGCATTCTTGTGGGTATCTTATTGTTGATGTTTTTTTAATCTGAAGATAAGCACCAATAATATGATTACAAAAAAATCTTTAGTCTGTTCATAGATTGTTAACGTTCATGGGGTAAGTTGAACAGAGGTAGGTAAGAAAACTCAGATACCACTTCACGGTTGTTGCATCTGATACGTAAGACGATTCTGGATATACAATAGTCACACTGCGCAGTGTGAAGTATATCCTAGTTTGAACGAGGGTGAAACCTCGGAATGACGTGTAACTTTTCAAAAACTATTTTTTGAAAGATACCGATTGCATTACGTTGTGGTGGCGGGGGGGTGGGTCACGCTCTGAGTGTAAGTGTTGTTGGGTGGGCCCCTCGGGCCGCGCACGGCCCCAAAGGTTGATTTCGAACTCGACAGGCAACGTGACGTTGCATCACTTTATGTGGGATCCGATGTATTCTGACACATGTTATAGAATTCAAAATAGCTACGCTGGTGACATATCAAAAATTTCAAAACCATTTGGTTTATCTTAATATTATTAGCTTTTTTAGCCTAAAGGATACTGAGTGCTTGCAAAGAGGTCTATATTCAATGTATGAATATTTTAAATTTGTATTAAAGGTTTAAGTAATGCCAAAGATAGTATTTATTGAAAAAGATGGAAATCGTAAAGAGATAGACGCGCCAAATGGTGTGTCTGTAATGGAAATCGCACATATGTATGAAGTTGATTTAGAGGGAGCCTGTGGTGGGTCTTTAGCGTGTTCAACCTGTCATGTGATTGTTGATGCCGCATGGTTTGGTAAATTGGATGAACCCGCCGAAGCTGAAGAAGACATGTTGGATTTAGCGTTTGGGTTAACCCATACCTCTAGATTAGGCTGTCAGATCATTATGTCGGATGAATTAGATGGTTTAGTTGTCGGGCTGCCAAATGCAACCCGCAACATGCAGAGCTAATCGAACTTATTACTGCGAGGGAAACCATTAGGGGCTAGTCGACCAGACTGGCCTCTTTTTACATTCCAGCGGTCAAGGTTTGTTTCTTTTCGAGTGCCATTGCCGCTTTTCCACGTTAATCCATCCGTCATGTTGAAAATTTTATAATCCGACATGCCGCCTTGTAAGTACTTTTGGAACATCACTCCTCGACCACGGTTCATGATGGGGATTTCGTCAATTGCAAATACGATCATCTTACGGTTTTCACCAAATACTGCAATGCTGTCACCTGTGATAGGCGTGCACTTAAGTGCAATAATACCATCAGAAACATTCAGTAGTTGCTTACCATTTCGAGTTTGAGACAGTAATTGAGAAGCTTCTAAACGGAATCCACGACCATCGGTTGCAGCCACAATGAACTGCTGGGTTTCGTCCTTTGGATAGATGAATAATGCGATGACTTCTTCTTTGGCTTCAACTTCTATCATTAAGCGCAAAGGCTCACCAAAGCCGCGGCCTCCTGGGAGTTTGTCGCAGGAGAGGGTGTAGCTTTTACCAAGTGAGGTGAAGACGATCAGTTTATCGGTAGTTTCAGCCTGTAGGACATAGCCTTCTTGATCGCCTTCTTTATACTTAAAGTCTGCGGAATCTGTGGTGTGTCCTTTGATAGTTCGAATCCAACCTTTGTCAGAACACACAACCGTAATGGGTTCTTTTTCGATAAAATCAGTCAGATTGATTTGGACGTCAGTAATGTCATGATGAATGTCCGAACGTCTTAGTCCACGGGGGTCTTTTTCAAAATACTTACGTAAACTTTGAATTTCATTTTTGATGGTTTTAATTTGCAAATTGGGGGTTACAATAAGATTTTCTTTTTCGGCCTTTTCCGCGGATAAGGCATCGAATTCTTTCCGTAATTCCATCTCTTCTAATTTGCGAAGTGACCTTAGTCGCATATTCAAAATTGCTTCGGCTTGAATATCGTTTAAATCGAATCGTGACATTAAGATCGGTTTGGGTTCGTCTTCTTCTCGGATGATGCGAATGACTTCATCTAAATTCAGGTATGCAATTAAAAAACCAGACAAAAGGTTTAATCGGTCTTCAATTTTCTTTAGACGATAGCGTGTGCGGCGATCTAATACCTGCAAACGATGGGTAAGATAGCTTTTAAGAATATCTTTTAAACCCATAACAACTGGACGTAGATTGCTGTCGAGTACGTTCAAATTGACGCTAAAGCGAGATTCTAATTCCGTATTTTTATACAGAAACTCCATAATCAAATTTGCATCAATGGATGAGGACTTTGGTTCAATGATGATACGAATATCTTCTGATGATTCATCGCGAATGTCGTTAATTAACGGCAGCTTTTTAGCATCCATCAATTGACCAAATTTTTCTAATAAACGACCTTTAGGGACGC
The DNA here is from genome assembly GCA_002422845.1 of Candidatus Paracaedibacteraceae bacterium UBA6184. Lineage (GTDB taxonomy): Bacteria > Pseudomonadota > Alphaproteobacteria > UBA6184 > UBA6184 > Bodonicaedibacter. Next base: position 26,462 of record DITM01000049.1, on the reverse strand, counting down.
TGTAGGGGATTTCAGTAATGATGATATGATATTTGCCACGTTCCAGTTGTTCCACGGTATACGTAGAGCGGATGCGTACGGTGCCTTTGCCTTCGCCATATATTTCAGTAAGGGTTTTCTGGTCGACATACAGTTGGCCGCCCGTTGGAAAATCGGGACCTTTGATGTGGGTTAAAATCTCTGCCAATTCGATTTCTGGATTATCTAAAACGGCCAACAATGCATGGCAGATTTCAATAATGTTGTGGGGAGGAATATTGGTGGCCATACCCACAGCAATACCGGACGCCCCATTGGCTAATAAGTTTGGAAATCCCGCGGGTAGAACTTTGGGTTCATTGGATTCACCATCGTACGTGCCTTTGAAATCCACAGAGTTTTCATCTAACCCTTCGAATAGAAACATTGCGATGTCGGTTAGGCGAGCTTCGGTATACCGCATTGCAGCCGCGTTATCGCCATCGATGTTACCAAAGTTACCTTGGCCTTCGATTAAGGGATATCGCAACGAGAAATCTTGAGCTAGGCGAACGAGGGCGTCATATACGGCAACGTCTCCATGAGGGTGGAATTTACCAATTACGTCACCGACAACGCGGGCGCATTTTTTAAATCCAGAATCTGGGTTCAGTTTCAATTCACGCATTGCAAATAATAATCGACGATGGACAGGCTTTAAGCCATCGCGCACATCCGGCAATGATCTGGACATAATGGTGGATAACGCATAGGAGAGGTATTTTTCGCCTAATGTTTCCTGAAAAGAGCGTTCGATAATATCCATGAGTGTGTTTAATTCCTGAACATACATAATTTGAAGATTAAAATCATTAATACATATTTTGGAAAATTTTTCAAGTATCGCCCTTGAAAAATCAAAATCTGTCCCTATTGAACAAGTTCTATCAATTCAAATAGGGAGAGATTGTTTTGAAACTACGATATGGATTATTGATGACAGTGGTGGGGCATTTTTTTGTGCCGCAGGTTATTGGAGCAGCAGCACCTGATGACTGTGAAGAACCATCAACACCACTTGGGGTTGAATCGAGAGCAATGTTAAAAGATAAGAGCGTAAAAATAACGCCAGGTAAAAAAGTTGCAGGAATGCAAGCAAAAGTACTAACACCTGAACGCATTAGAGCTGGTTTAGGAGACAAAGGGCTTTCTAATTTAGATGGAACTAATTGGGATGAAGTATCAAGTCCTGATAAAAATTTTGAGTCTCCAAATAGACGAGATTTGGTTCGCCAATTAAGAACGCTCTGTTCAAAATCTTCGACAGTGGAATCTCAAGATTTATTAAGAGACATCCTTGTCTTACGAGAGGAAATGTTGCGAGTTCATGCGGACAGATTGATGGAGCATTCACAAAGTTACTTTCAACAATTGTTTCCAAATTCGACCATTTCTTTTTATGACAAGTTAAATGGTGATCAATTGGGTACAAAAGTATTGATCGAAAAAGATGAAAAAAGCGTTACGTATTATGTAAAAACACATTCTGGCGGTATTAAAAAATCAGGAAGTTCTGCGGCTGAAACGGTGAACCCAAAAGAACTTTTGACGTATGCGTTGCTAGATGCGTTGCACGTTGGGCCAGAGGTTCATTTTTTTGGACGAGATAAGCAACATTTATATATAGCGACCAAGGATGTTAAGGCTGATGGGAAGTTTGATGAATATAGTCGCTTAAAAGAAGATAATGCGGAAGCAGTCTTTGGCGTATTAACTAATTTGGATTTGAAAAAGTTAGATCCAGAAGTGATTGAGTCTATGATTGCCAGAGATCCTGTGGCTGAGAGTTTTGTTCGAATGATGAGTATTTTAGATTTGGTTGCGCGATTAATCCGATTAACGGATCTTCAAACAAATGGTGGGAATTTTGGATTTGTTCGACCTTTGAATCATGAATCATTCTTGCCTTTATTAAGAATAATTGATTTTAGATTGGTGGCAGAAAAATATTTCCAACGTGTTCATCTGGGGGATTGGGAACTGTTCCTAAAGGGCGAAGGATTTTTTGAAGATAACTTAGACGAGCGAGTAGAATATATTCTGCAAACTAGAGACGTTGAGTTAAGAAAAGGATTAGCCGCTGATATTTTTCAACACGAACTTGTTGAATGGACGAATGTTATGAGTGCGGCCGTCGAAAAAGTTAAAGCCTCAATTCATCAATTAAGTGAGATTTCTGATGAAGATAAAGCTGACTTATTTAGAAAGCTGGATGAAGATGCAAAGATTTTAATAGAAAACTTTGATTTCTTTAAACAAGAGTTAGAGGTAGCGCGGTAAATACAATAGGGCAGTCAGATATTAAGATGGAACTATTGCTTAGGGAATATAAATAGAACTCAGGGGTCACTTGGCTTGAGAAACGTCAAGTGACCTTTTGTCGTGGCTATTGAGATAAGGGCAAGGCCTCAAGGGTTGTCCCCGCACCAGCCCTGCGAAGTAATAACAAGACGGATGTTTTCTTTTGAGTGATTGCCTGTTTTAACAAACGTTCAACGTCATCAATATTTGATACGGGAACGCTGTCGACCGTTTCGATAATATCGCCAGGACGAATATCAACGTCTTCTTGATTTTCGTCAGGTGCAAAATTTTCAACAATGACGCCTGTCGTCGATGGAGAAAACCCATAAGCAATTGCAAGTTGTTGCGTCAGATTCTTTAAATACAGTCCGACTGATTCAATAGTTGATGATGCAACCGACATATTTTTTTCGTTTGAAAAATAAATTAATTCTTCTTTTTCTGAAGATGGAGTTAAAGATACCGTTATCTTAATCATTTTACCATCGCGCAACATATCGATAGGCAAAGGGGTGTTGGTTGGAAGTGTTTTTATGACATACCGTAATGTTGGCGCAGTGTCAATGATGTGACCATTAACGCTTAGGATAATATCTCCGGTCTTTAGGCCTGCTTTAAAGGCGGAAGAGTTTTGGAAGACTTCTTTAATGACGACGCCGGATAATTCTTTTAAACCTTTGTTTTTCATAATTTTTTCATCAAGGTCTTGAACATCAACGCCCAAAGAGCCTCGAGAAGTTATGGTTTTTTTAGTGCGAATTTCGTCTAAAATGGGTCTGACTTTATCAGCTGGAACGCAAAAGCCAATGCCAACGCTGTGTTCATCATGACCAAAGTTGCTGGAAGACATTCCCACCATAAGACCGTTTTCATCCGTTACGGGACCTCCAGATAAACCGGGGTTTAGGTTTCCATCTAATTGAAATAATCCGCGGGTGATTCCATCTGGAAAGTTACGTGTGGACATAATTAAATCATTCACACTTATATTACGGTTTATAGCCGATACAAAACAACGCACGATGCTGTGATCAAATCCTAAAGGGTGACCAAAGGCAAATAGGTTTTGTGTTGGGGTAACTTTTGTTGAGTCTCCCCATGACACCGTTGGAAAATCTTTTCCTTCGATTTTAAGCACCAAGATATCTAGAAAACGATCGTACCCAATAATTTTTGCAGCGTAGTCTTTTCCATCGGATAGCATGACTGTAATTTTGTGAATTCTAGCACCTTCTTCACCTAGGACGTGTAAGTTGGTTGCGATATATCCATCTTGATGAAATATGAATCCTGAGCCGAAAATAACTTCTCCTGTTACTTTGTCGCCCTTGCGTACGAATTGCATGTAGTTATTATCAGGAGTGATAGTATTGTCCACTGATCTGGAAATATTGATGCGAACGACAGTGTTGAGAACTTTTTTCGCAACAGAGTAGGGGATGTCTCCAAATACAGTTGGCATCAGGCAGATAACGAAAAATGATTTAAATATGTTGTTCATGATGATGTTTCTGTGAATTATAACCCTTGTAATGCTTCAGAATCTGTACTGAGATACAACGGCGTATCTGCTTGTATGGATTCTTGTAACAACCGCATTTTCTGAATAAACTCTGCAAATTTTCTATCTTGTCCATAGGCCTCTGTCAAGAGTTTCGTTGCGGTTGCTTCGGCTGTACCTTCTAAGATCATAGCTTGACGTCTGGCATCGGATAAAATATTTGTTACTTGTTTATCGGCATCTGCACGTACGATTAATGCGCGTTCTTCACCTTCTGCACGTAATAATTTTGCTTCGCGTTCACGGTCACTTTGCATCCGAGAAAAAATGGCTTTACTGTTTTCGGGGGGAAGGTCAGCTTTACGAATTCTGACATCGACTAATTCAATTCCAAATTCAGCAAGGGTTTCACGAATATCAGTGATAATCTCTTCTAGGATCTGAACTCGCTTAATTGAAAGCAACTCACTTAAAGAGCTTTGACCTAAAGCACTTTGTAAACGTCCCATAATGATTGGAACTAATCGATTCTGAAGGTTTTGTTCGTTTCGAACTGATTTAAAAAATTTTAATGGATCTGAAATGCTATAGCGTACGTAAGAGTCTAACACCAAAAACTTTTGATCTCCTAATGTGATTCTGCGAGGAGGTAAGTCATAGCTTAATAACCGACGATCGATTTTCACAATGCTTTGAACAAAGGGAACCTTGAAGGATAATCCCGGTTCTTTAATTGTGCGAATATATTCACCGAATTGTAACACGATGACTTGTTCTGTTTGCATCACGATAAAAACGGATTGGAAAAATATAAATAAGGCTCCAAAGACTAATAAGCCATAATAGTGGATCTTGGACATTATTGATCTCCCTCTTTTTTAGGTTTTTGTGTTGGATCTTTTAAATTCAAGAGAGGTAGAATCCCACCTTTGATAAGCGATTTATCGAAAATTTGTTTGTTCTTATTATTCGATAGAATGCTGGACATGATTTCATAGTACATGCGCTTTTTGTTTAAATCAGGGGCTTTTTTATATTCTTCATACATGGCTTTAAAACGATCAGCACGTCCGTTTGCAATGTTGATGGTTTGAGTTGCTTGCGCTTGAGCGGCTTGAATGATTTGTTCTTTTTCTCCACGAGCTCTGGGAATCTTATCATTCGCATAAGCAAGGGCTTCGTTCACTACTTGTTCTTGGAACGTTTTTGCACGCTGGACTTCTGTAAATGAATCAGCTACGGGTTGAGGAGGAAGAGCCGTGTGAAGCTCCACATTCACAACTCGAATACCAATTTTGTATTTGTCGACTAATACTTGTAATCGTTTTTGAACGAGTAAGTTCATTTCGCTCCATCCCGAACGTGAAATGATAGGGGCGGTTTTCGTTTGACCGATAATTTCACGCAAGACGCTTTCCGCGGCAACCTTTAAGGTATCAGCGGGGTTTTGAGAGACTAATACAAACTGGCTTAAATCACGAATTTGCCAGGATAATGACATTCCAATGTGCAGAATGTTTTCATCGCCCGTTAACATAATATGTTCTTCTGCAGAGGGGAATCCTTGGAATCCGCTGGGAACACCAATATCCATGCGGTGTATGGTTCCAGTAGGTACTTTTTGTACGATTTCGATAGGGTAAGGCAAGTGATAGTTTAAACCTTCACCATCGGTGCGCACCCATTTTCCAAAACGAAGGACTAAGGCTTGTTCATAAGGCAATAATTTATAAAACCCAGATGACAACCAAATGCCCAAAGGAACTAAAGCGATGAGCATAAGCATGGCTTTAGTTGGAGGTTTTTTCTTACCACCACCTTTTTTTCCACCAAACATATCATTAAATTGATCAAGAATACGACTTAAATCAAAACTAGTATTGCTGCGACCACGTTTACCCCAGGGATTTTTATCGAACGACATACCACACCTTTTTAGATTTACAGTTTGAACATTAGAAGTTTTATCGTTGTTTTGCAAGATTTAAAAGAAATTTTAGCCTAAATAACTGTTGAAACAAAGGTCGTGTGGCATATAACGTCGGCTTGCACAGCAAGCCGTTAGAGGGAAGGCAAGTAAAGGAGCCCTTGCGACGGCCTGCCGGGGTGAGTGGGGCGAAAAGCCACTTGACCGATAGGGCAAGTGTCAATGTATCTAATCACCTAATCCCACAGATTTACGTTAACGTTTTGTTAATATTCTTTACTACATACTGAAGGAGATATTAATAGGGTGTTGCCTCATGATTACGGTAAATAAAATTGATGAGCTGTTAAAATATTTTCATCAAGAATTGGCATATTTGCGCAACAAGGGGGGCGAGTTTGCTGAACGCTACCCAAAAATTGCAGGCGCTTTGGAGTTAAGCTCTGACGGTTCAACTGATCCTCATGTTGAACGATTAATAGAATCTGTCGCCTTTTTAACGGCACGCATGCAACGAGATATTCAAAAGAAATTTCCAGAATATACGCAGCAAATATTAGGAGGATTGTATCCTCATTTGATAGCGCCTGTTCCATCCATAACTGTGGCTAAATTTGATGTAGACGTTACAAAAATAAACTCCCCAGATGGCTTTTCAGTTCCCAAAGAAACTGCGTTTTTTTTAAATGATTTAGATGGGAATACATGTTTTTTTAAGACGTGTTATGCAACAAAATTATGGCCAATTACGGTTGAAGATGTTCGAATTGTTGACTTAGAAGAAATTGGAATCTCTCGTGTTGGTCAGCCTTCATCAAAAGGCTTGGCAATAAGTTTACGAAGTCATGGAGTTCCATTTAATAAACTAAAGCTACGCCATTTGGATTTCTTTTTACAGGGAGATAGGTCTTTTACCCATAAAATTTATGATGCTGTAATGACAAAAGCATCGAATGTTTATCTTATCGAAAATGGCGCAGATAAAGCGAGATTAATGCAGTCTGCTAAATATAACCCAATAGGGTTTGATGTATTGGAACAGTTATTACCAATGCCTGGAAATTCACATCCGGCATATGCAGTATTGATGGATTATTTTGCATTCCCGAAAAAGTTTCATTATCTAAGTATATGGGATGTTGACTTTAGTCGAGTGGAAGATGCCTGTGAGATTATTTTGCCGTTATCAAACGAAAGTATCAGAGAGGTTCGACCTCAGAATATTTGTTTGGGTGTTGTTCCCATAGTGAACTTATTTGAAAAATCGACGGAACCTCTTAAGCTAGATCATACGGCGATAAAGTATAAACTAACACCAGACATACGACGAGAATCAAGCACAGAAATTCATAGTATTCAAAATGTTGTCGTCATTGATGATCAAAGCGGACAAGTAGAGTCTATTCCACCTTATTTTGCATATAAACAATGGAGTAAAACTCAACAAGCACAGCGGTCTTGGCATATGGAACGTGAGCCGTCTAAATATGGAGGGTTTGACGTCTATCTATCGTTTGTTGATCAAGCGTTTGATCCCAAAGTTCTTACAAATGCAACGGTATATGCGGAAACGTTATGCACTAATAGGTTAATGGCAGAAGATATTCCAGTTGGAAGTGTTCTAAATTCATTGATCGATATTCCCGCAAAAAGCATTAAAACGTTGATGCATGCAAGTGCGCCCAAGATGGTTGCCGATACAGATTCTGCATATTGGAATTTGATCGCACACTTGAATTTAAATCATTTGTCGTTAACATCGTTGGGTGCAGAAGGCTTAAAGAGTCTGCTGAGGCTTTATGGAAATGAATCGGACACTGTTTTAATTGATGGGATAGTAGACGCTGAGCAACATTTGGTGACCCGGCGTTTAACAACAGATGCATGGCGTGGATTTGTTCAAGGAATAGAAATTACCCTTACTTTGGATGAACGAAATTTTGAGGGACATAGTCCTTTAATTTTTGGAGCAGTTCTCCGTCAATTTTTAGCGCTTTATACTTCAATTAATTCCTTTGTTGAATTAAAATTAAAATGGAAACACACGGGTGAAATATGGAAAGAATGGATTCCACTCAGCGGTCGTCAACAACTTCTGTAGTTAAACGGTTATTTAATCACCCCTACGAATTTAGCTTTTTACAGGCAGTTCGCTTATTTCAAAAGCTTTTGCCCAATGGAAAATTAATTGGGACGACATTAACGCCGACAGAAGATCCGATAACCTTTGCATCGCGGTATACATATAGCTTACCCAGCAGTGATATTTATCGTATACATGTTTCGGATGAAAAACCTGTTATTGAAGTGAACTTTTGGAGTATCGCTGGCCCACATGGGGCACTGCCAGCACCGTTATCTGAAAAAGTTGGTGAGCGCATCAGAGAAGGGGATTTTGCACTTAAAGAGTTCTTGGATATCTTTAATCATCGATTATTAAGCATTTATTATTGTGTTGCACAAAAGCATTCATTTGTATTGTCTCCTAAAACTAGCATTCAGACGACGGTCGGACAAATGATGTGTGCTGTGGCGGGAATTGATCCCGACAGAGAAGGATATGCAAGTGTATCAACGGCTGCGTTGGCGCGATATGCGGGGATTATTTGGCAACGTCCACGATCAGCTGCGGGATTAGAGCAAATTTTATCGGATTATTTTCAGGTTCCTATTCATATTGAGCAGTTTGTAGGATCTTGGGTAGATATTAATCGTCGCCAGCGAAGTTTTATGGGAGAGAAACGAGGTCGCAATCATAAATTAGGACGGACAACGTTTCTCGGTAAACGCTTTTGGCAATCCAACCATCATTTTGTCGTCAATATCGGACCATTGACGAGCGAGCAATTTCATTTGTTTATTCCAACGGGGGCTGCCTATGGAGAAATGTGCGATATGATTAAGTTTTATGCACCGTTAGAGCTAACATTTCAGCTGAAGATGTCCTTGAAAGAAGGGGAGAAATTAGTGCCCTTAGGATTTGATAACCCATCAAAAGAAAATCGTTTGGGGTGGACTGCGGTATTAACCAATGCTCCTGCAGATTATACCGTAAGCATCAATGCAGCATAATCACTTGATTTGAATCTTTGGAATGCGTTAAAGTTGATTAGTAAATAATTAATAATTAGATTTAGGAGCTTAGATTGAGTGTTTAGATGAGATGTATGTCAACACTGCTTTTGTTGAGTAGCAATATATGTGCAGAAGCAATTACGGAAGAAAACATTAAATATTTTAAGATAACTACTCCTCCGGTTTTTCTCGTTAAAGCAGCACCGACTAGACCAGTTGGTCCTATTGTTTCGTCTAAAGTGACTCCACCTGCATCTAGTGTGGCTTTAAAATTAGAATCGGATGGCATTTGGCGAGATACTGCGGGTTTAGTTTTGAATAAACAAATTAGTGATCATGCCCTTGCAGGACAAATGGTTGATGGCGATATTCCTATATATACTTGGAATACGTGGGGATATGGATCAATAGGTGGTTTTGGTGCCGCGAACACTGAAAGTAATTCACAATATCAAAATGGGCGATTAAAAGAGCAGATTGGTATTTTATTTCAGATTTTTAATCACTCCCCTGAAGCTATTATATGTTTACAGGAAGTGAATGAGCAATCTGCAAAGGCAAGGACGGCTATATTAAATGCTTTAAAAGGCCTGAATGTTGCTGCTGAATATGTGACTAATACTGGAAGTCAGTCATTCGGTCAGGTGATCTTGTATCGCAAGGATCGGTATGCTATGAAAGGTAAGAGCGATTTCAAATCTAATATTGAATCTCAACAAAGTAACCGCGCACACAAAGTATTTTTTAACGAGCTTGCAGGAAACAAACGTCAATTCGCGGTTGTGAATGTTCATTTAGCCTTTAACTCACCAAACATTTCTGCTCTTTTAGATGAGCTAGTTACTTATGCTCAAGGGAAAGGTTCTCCCAGACCGTTGGCTGTAATTGTGGGTGACTTTAACTATACTGTAGGGAAGTATCAAACTAAGAATAATCCAAAGATAACGGTTAAGCAAGTTGGAGAATCGGTCATCTGGAGTGGATCTGCACCAAGTACTAAACAAACATCGAGCAACGTAGATGGATTTATTATTGTTCAACCATAAAAAACTGCAACAGTATGCTATTGATCATAACCTTAATTGGGTATTCGTTCCCCGGGAAGATGAATTCTTAGGCGAATATGTGCCTGCTTATAACGAACGATTGTTATGGGCATCAGGCTTTTCTGGGTCAGCAGGATTGGCGATCATAGGAAAAACCTCAGCGCATTTATTCGTTGATGGTCGGTATACATTACAGGCAGCTGATGAAACCAAAGGATTCCAAATTCATAGCCTGCATCAGGTATGGGATTGGATTAAAAAGACCTTTTCTGCTTCCGATACGGTGGGAATAAACCTTAAATTACATACGCATGCGTTTGTGACGAAACTGAAACAGCATGTTCAAACTGTACGTCACTTGGATCCGCATCCAGTAGATCATCTTTGGGTAGATCGCCCTTTGCGGCCAAAATCTGTAACAGTTCCGCATGATCTTAAGTATGCGGGAGAATCCATAGATTCAAAACTATCCAGAGTGATAGCTGAAATGGCGCCTCAAGCTGAAGCATTATATGTTCATGACCCTCACGATGTTGCGTGGGTTCTTAACATTCGCGGTCAAGATTTGCCCTATACTCCCATTACATTAGCGCGAGCCTTGATTTGGAAAAATGGGGACGTGAATGTATTTTGTGACCACGCTCATATTTCTGATGAGTTGAGATTGCATTTAGGTAAAAAGGTGCAGTTTTATCCTGAATCGGAATTGGAACAATATGTATTAAAGTCTAAATGTATTCAGATTGATCCAGCGACATCTGCCTATGATAGAGACTTAGTTTCAGGGAAAGACATCGTGCAATCGTCACCGATTTCGTTAATGAAGGCGATTAAGAACGCAGTTGAAATTGAAGGCATGCGCAACGCCCATCGTTGGGACGGGGAAGCACTTCGGAAATTTAGAGAGTGGGTATATTTGCAAGATCCCACAACCCTAAATGAAATTAAAGCGTCTGATCAGTTGGAATTTTTTAGACGAGAGTCCCCTTATTGTAAAGGTCTTAGCTTTGCATCGATTTCAGGCTTTGGTTCAAATGGAGCGATTGTTCATTATCACTCAACAGAAAAAACAAACCGATGCTTTGAATCTAAAGGGTTATATCTGATTGATTCTGGCGGACAATATTTAGAAGGTACCACTGATATTACCCGTGTCTTTGCCATAGGAACGCCAACAGCTGAGCAGCGCAAAGCGTATACATTGGTATTAAAAGGGCATTTGCGATTGTCAATGGCAGTCTTTCCAAAAGGAACCACGGGACATCAATTGGATGTTTTAGCCCGATATGATGTGTGGCAACATGGTTTAAATTATGAACACGGTACGGGACATGGCGTAGGATCGTATTTAAGTGTACACGAAGGACCTCAAGGAATATCACCCCGTATGAATGCAACCCCATTACAGCCTGGCATGGTGGTATCTAATGAACCTGGATATTATAAAGCTGGGGAGTATGGGATTCGAATTGAAAATCTGATGGTCGTTCAAGAAAGCGAACATGCAGGATATTTATGTTTCGAAACACTTACTCAAGTCCCATACGAAGAATCCTTAATTGATATTGCGTTATTAACGGATGCAGAGCGTAGATTTCTAAATAAATAATTCATATCACCGTGCGTTTGGCATGTTTTTTGCTTAGTGGCTTATAGCAAACAACAATAAACGTGTAATATGACATTTATTCAACCTAGCCTTAAGGAAACACAAACGGTCTCTGCTGTGAGTCCTGTAAACCAATCAAATAATGAAAATGGTTTTGAGGCGATGCTGAATGCAATCGTTCTGAAGGAACTACCTCAAACTTTAGATTTGAAAATTGCAGAACAGATACAAGCTCTACCAACGTTAGAACTAAAGTCAGATATTAGTCTGTCTGAACAAGAGCTTTTGACGAATCCAATAGATATGATGAGACAGGCTGTTCAACCAGAGCAAGCTAAAGAACAGATTCAAAGTGCTGCCATTAACTTAACACAGGAGCACGTTCAAAAAGAAACACCCGTAGGTAGTCCTGCATTAAAGAAAACTAGATTAAAGAAATTCGAAGCCGATATGAATGGAACAGAGGTCGATGCTTTAATGATGATTCCTTTTGTTCCAACTGATGTGCTTTCAACTCAGATAGCGTTAACATTGGCTAAAGGTGAAAAGAGTGATGAGTCTTTGTCAGAGCCTATAGAAGATAGTAATTCGCAAGTAACGAGTGTTAATTTAGAAACAATAGATTTTCGCTCCATAAATCCATCGTATGTAAAGACTGATTCCAAAGAAGACGCAAAGTTTGATACAAAAAATGATCCAAAAATTGCCTTAGGTGACAAGCAAATGCTGACAAAGACAGCAACGAAAGACGCTGCTTTGCCGGTGTCTATTAGTAAAGAGCAGGTCGCAGAGTTGACGTCAACGGCTCAGTCTGTCAGCCATATGATGGATAAACAGACAATAACGATAAGACCAACGCCCTCTAGAACAGCACCTACTGTTCAGTCAGATGATGATGGGGTGATAGAAGAAGTTCCAATCGTATCAATCGCTTTGAAACGTGATCCAGTGATGCAAGGTATTTCTGTTAAGAAATCATTTGATTCAGACTCTACATCTAAAAATGAAACCTTAAAATTAGCGCAAACATCTGATGAGGTGGTTCAAGCGTCTAAGTCAACTGAATCTAAAAAAGATGCCTTAGAGTCTGAAGTTGAGGCGGCAGAACCCTTATTAGAAAGCACAGCAAAAGAAGCTGTTTTTAAGACGGTTCAAAGTGCAGGCTCGATAGAATCGTCTGAAGCGATGACTGAGGTGACTGTATCTAAATCTGTGCCGACACAGCAAATACAGCAAGCTATTCTTGACGCAAAAGAAGGCGTGTCACCCAAAGAGTCAAAGACATTAACTGTAGTTTTGAACCCAGAAGAATTAGGTGTCGTGAATGTGGAATTAACATCAGATGAAACTGGAAAACTTCGCGCTGTGTTATCCGTAGAAAAACGGGAGACATTGGAAGTCTTGCAACAGGATTTAAATCAATTAAAAACTATTTTAAAGGAAATAGGCATCGATGAATCCAGTATTAGTTTACAACTTTCATCCAATAATGACCAAGGTCAACAGAAACAGTCAGAGTATATAGCGTGGGAAGACCGTGAGCAGATGCTAATGCGATCGCCTCAAACATCTGCGAAGGCGACTGTGGCAGAAAAAGCAACCTACCCAGAACGTCAAAGTGCACGACGTTTAGATATTAGAGCTTAAGAAAGGATATAGCAATGGCTGGAATTTCAGCAATAAGTGGAATAACTGATCCCTCTGAAACAAGAAAAGTAAGTGCGATTGATGAAACTGAAGAGAAACAGCATTTTGATTCTATGATGAACGCGGAACGTGAAAAGGGTGAGCAAAAAGTAGCAGAGCATAGCAGTGATGTTTTGAAGGGCTTGTTCACTGATCCAGAGAAAATGTTGAAATTATGGTTGGTGAATGAAACTAGGCCTAATCCATTTGCTCAGGAACAAAAAGACCCCATGGAAACATTCGGAAAGTTCTTGCAGTCAATGTTGATGCAAACTCAAACGGATTCTTTGAATAAATTAAAAGACACCATGGTGCGTAACAACAAATACTCAGCAACAAGTTTAATGGGACAAATGGTGGAAATTGAATCCGATAAAATGAACATCTCGCCAGGACCTAAGATTGTTCAGAATTTTGCTGTTTCAGAGTCAGCTTCGGCATTTGAAGTAGAGATTAAAAATACGTCAGATGAGGTTGTATATAAAAACCAAGCCTTTAACGTTACTCCTGGGATTAACCAATTTACATGGGATGGGGTTGATAATGAAGGAAAACAACTTCCAATTGGAGAATATAAAATTTCAGTTTCCTTAAAACAGGAAATAAAGAATGCTGATGGTTCAGCTAATCTTGAGCATCTAGAATATGCAATAGATTTGGACGGAAAACAGATTCACAATAAAGTTGAAACATTGTCAATGATGGATCGTGAAGTTCAGTTCTCGTATGAGATGCCAGAAGGTTTAGCAGGGTTGGAATATGCGTCTGTATGGATTTTGAATTCAAAAAATCAAGCCGTTCATAAAGCTGAAATTGAAGCAAAAGGTGGACAAAAAGGAGTATACAGCTGGAATTGTCTGGATGCCTCTGGACATAGAGTTCCAGAAGACATTTATTCAATTCAATTCAACTTAAAAGATGAAAAACGCAAGATGTTAGAAACAGACAAAAAAGCAATTATTCAAGTGACCGGAAAAGTTCAAGGTGTCGAAATTAACGATAACGGCGAATCGAACCTAGTAACGTCACGAATTAAGGCACCTTTGTCTACAGTAAAGCGAATTATTAGTGAAAACGGATTATAACAAAAGGAGATAAAACATGAGTATCGTAACAGCACAATCAGGCGTAAAAGCAGCTCAGGTCGCAATGGGCGTGTCAGTAGAAAACGTGGTAAGCGCACAAAACGTTGGGGGTAAATCTGCCGCGGTTGACTTTTCAGCAGTTGTGACATCAGGTACAACAGGGTCATATTCTCCAGGAGCAGTGAACACGTTGGTGTCTCGTAACGTATCTGAGCAAGGTATTTTAAAAAGTACGGGTGTTGCAACACACATTGCAATTACGGGTGTTAACGGATTTGTTATTACTAAAAACTCATTAACGACTGGAGAAGGGCAATTTGGATTAAAACGAGGCGGGGCATTTAACCGAAATCAGCAAGGATTTTTGGAAGATAAGGGAGTATTCTTAATGGGATGGCCCGTGGGTGCTAACGGTGCAGTAAAAGCTGGTATTAACCAAGAAGTTGTTGATGATTTAATTCCTATTCAGGTTAACCAAGTTGCAGGAGTAGTGCGACAGACGACAGAAGTTGAATTTAGCGGAAACTTATCGTCAGGCATAGCAACTCCAGTTGGGGGAGTTTTTACCAAAACTCAGCGTATTTTTGATAGTATGGGAACTCCACACAACTTAGTCTTTACATTCACAAGATTACCAGCAGGTAGTGATGCTGATAACCAGGTTCAATATAGCACGAATGTCACAGTTGAGGGGGGGGTAATTAAACGCAATGATGGATCTGGGGCAGAGATTAATGCCTCGGGAACTCCTATGATAGTAAGTTTTAACCAAAGTGGTCAATTTAATTTATGTGACTATGGTCAACCAACGGAATCAAATGTACCTCCAAAACTTCACATTGAATGGACGGATACGGCGGTTAACTCTGCTCCATTAGATCTGACATTAAAGCTTGGAAAAGGAAAGGGAGCAACTCCAACAGCTTGGTCAGGACCTGCAGATCAATTTGCAGAAGGAAACCTAACCGCGTATGATGGTAGTTCGCTGATTACTTATAGCCAACAGGATGGGTTAGGGTATGGTCGATTTGAAAATATTCGTATTGAAGAAGATGGGACTGTCAGTGCCTTATTTAGTAACGGTCGAAGTGTTGCGATTGCAAGGTTGGCAATGGGGACTGTGGCTAGCCCTAACGACTTGGAATTTGTAACGGGTAACATTTTTTATGAAACTCGTAAATCAGGATCTATTGTGCTGGGGCAAGCCGGTGAAAACGGTCTTGGAAAAATTAAATCGGGTGCTTTAGAAAGCTCGACAGTATCTTTGGATCAAGAGTTTGGTAAAATCATGGAATTAAAGATTTACCATCAAGGGTGTTTGATGTCGATGAAACAAGCAGACAGAATGGCGGAAGAGTTGATGCAAATTATGAAATAAGCTCACTTAATATTGGTATTATATTAAGCCCCCAAATGGGGGCTTTTGTATGTTGTTAAGTGGGATAAGGTTAATCCCTTAGCCTTTGTGGGGAATACTTTAATAAAAAGGAAGCAGTATCGTCAAGGGTCAGATCGCTTATATGATCTGCACAAAGTATAGCTGGCTTCTTATAATCTGGGTATGCGTCACTCGGTCGCTAATGTACATTTTAGTACATGTCTCGCCTCGGTCATGTACCCAAATTAAATTAATCTAGCTATAAAATGGCTTTGGGTGGTCTAGCGTCACATTAAAGGCTAAAACAGTTTCCATTAATAAATTAATAAAAGCTTCATCTTTTTGTTTTAAAATAGACATTACAGTTAATTGAACAGCTAGTGTAATAAAATGAAAACTTTGAGAAAAAACGGATTTAGTTTAAATATTGGTAAGCAGATATACAGTTTATTACTTTGCTTTTTTTGTGTCATTGCATATTTGTCATATACAATCTACTCAGAGAAAAAAATTGCGATTAATTTTGCTTCAAAGGAAATTCTTGGGAACAATTACATTATTGCGGTTCAACCTTTATATTATAGTCTTTTAAAAATTAAAAGTGGTCAAGAACGTTCAATTCCAGACGAAATTATTTCCTCATTGGATAAAGCTGAACAAAATTTTGGTGAATCCCAAGAGATGGCTACAAAAGATTTTTATGAGCCGTTGAAAAATGACCTTGAAAAAATTAACAGTAATAAAAGTAGTACAATCGAAGTTCAGAATGAATTTACACAATCTGCAATTGATAGACTTAACAAGTTAATAAACAAAATAGGCGACACATCAAATCTTATTTTGGATCCTGATCTTGATAGTTATTACGTAATGGATATAATTCTTTTAAAGATTCCATCACTTCTAATGACTTCTTTTGATCTTCAAGAGCAAGTTATAAAAAATATTGAAAAAACAGATAAAGCTATTTCTTATGAAGAAAAAGCAGCGTTGTTGATTACAAAAGGGGCCGTAAAATCATTTATGGATGGATTGAATTCAAGCTATGCCTCAATGTTAAAGGGTAGCCCTGACGATATGTCTCGGTTGAATTTGGAGGCCTCGTATAAATCTATCAAAGAAGCTATGGATCTCTTTTTAAATACAGTGGATCAATTAATTACCTCTGAAAAGCTTCGCCAAGAAGATGTGAACCGCTTTATGGAATCGTATAAAAAAGTTGAAGCAGAGTATTTTGAGTACTGGAAAAAAGGATGCGCAGAGCTGGATAGACTAATAAGCAAACGTAATGCTGCTTTTTACAGTAAGATGAAGCAAGATTTTAGCAGTGCTTTTGTGTTGGTATTGCTATGCTTGATAGGTAGTTATTATATTTACCGCGCTATAAATGTTCCCATCAATCATTTTGTTTCTGTGATACAAACGGTGCGTCAAAACAATGATTACAGCAAACGTATTCAAAACATACCTAATACAGAATTAGGTATTTTAGCAAGCTCTTTTAACAATATGTTGGAACAAATTGATATTGGAAAAAAGACTGAAGACGAAAAAAGAATCAATGAACAAACAGCGCTTAAAGACATTTCTGGGCTTATCTCTGAAATATCTCAAGGAAACATTAGTAAACGTATTAGCCTGGATGACAAAGATGGTTTTGTTAAAGAAGTAGCAAAGAGCTTGAACAACGTTATTGATAATATTGAACGATTCTTAGCCGACGTGTCTTCAGTTATGAAAGGTGTTTCAAGATATAACTTGACCCAAGTAATTGATGCAGAATATCAGGGTGACTTTAATGCATTGAAAACAGATATAAATAATGCAATTAAATCAATCGCAGAAATAGTTAAGTTGCTATCACAAACGACTAGTCAAGTCGCTGTTACAAGCAGTGAAACAAGCTTGGCCATCAGTCAGATTTCAGATGGGGCACAAACACAAATTTCAGCTATAGACAATGTCGTAAAACAGGTGGCGACAACTACTAAATCAAATGAGGAAATTTCTGAAAATACGGGGCATGCATCTACTATGGCTCGCGAATCCGTCAGGATAGCCTTAAATGGTAAAGAAAAAATGCGGATTATGGTTGATGTTGTAAACAATATCGCAGAGAACAGTGCAAAAATTAATAAAATTACCGAAACAATTGAAAAAATAGCAAACAAAACAAACTTACTATCACTAAATGCAGCCATCGAAGCTGCTAGAGCAGGTGAGCATGGAAAAGGGTTTGCTGTCGTTGCAGACGAAGTTGGAAAGCTTGCATCTAGTGCTGCGGACTCGACACAAGAAATATCCATGCTGATTCAAGAGGCCACTAATGAGGCTTACAGAGCAGTTGAATCTGTTAATTTGATTAGCCAAGATATGGAACAGATTCAAAAATTTATTGAGACTAATGATGAGATTATCAACAAAATAGCTTCTTCTATCATTAATCAAAACATGTCGCTTCTGAACATTCAGGGAAACATGAAAGATTTACAGGGGGTGGCTAGCAATAATGCCGCGGCATCTGAAGAGATAACGTCTACAGCGATTGACCTGGCTAAAATATCCGATGTGGCCCGAAAAGAACTAAACAAGTTTAAGGTGTAAAAATGAATAATTCAAGCGCCAAAAGATTATCTGAGATTCTTGCTATAGAAATCAGAGAGAGGTACGGAGTTGATTCCGGAGAGGCAGTCAGAGCAAAAATTGAGGAGTTAATATTAAGCGATACTTCATCAAGTACCTTTGACCAATATGTAGAGTTATCAAAAACTAAAAATCACAATGCGTTATGGCAAAAGATTATAGAAAAAATTACTATTCATGAATCTTATTTTCAACGTAATGAAAATATTCTAAATGCAGTTGCAAAGACTGTAGATGAAATTCTTTCTGAAAAGAAAACGTTAAGAATTTGGTCTGTCCCCTGTGCAACCGGTGAAGAGGCTTATGATTTAGCGTTTATAGTGGCTGAGTGTGTGTATTACCAAAATTACGGAACCAAAAAATTAAATGATAAGTTGTTAGAAGACCTGTCCTTGGATCATATATACATTTATGGCACTGATATATCTGAAACGTCATTAAAGTATGCAAAATTAGGACAGTATAATGATTTAGCTATGGGAGCTTTGCGTAAGTTAGATCCGGTTAGACGCCGTTATTTTTTCAATCAAACCCCCGATTATTATGAGGTAAAACCTAAGATTAAACGAATGGTAAAATTTGTAGTAACAAACGTTATAGATCCTCCCCTACAATCCAACTTTGATATTATTTTATGTAGAAATATGTTGATATATTTTAGCGACGAACAAAAAAAGAAGTGCCAAGAAAATCTAGCAAAAGCGTTGGTTCCTGGGGGGCGCTTGTTTTTAGGCTCGGTTGATCCATTTTTATTAAACCCTGATGATTTTACTCAACATACCGATGATCAATCAATTTGGTATCAGAAAAAATAGGGTTTTATTTATGCCAGAAATGATATTTTTTTCTCACGAAAACCAAAGATTCGCAATAAAAGCAGAATTGGTAGAAGAGATTTTACAACCTCAAAAAGTTACCATTACCCCGCATACAAGTAAAATTGTTGAAGGGCTTATAAACATTCACGGAAAAATAGTACTACTATTCAATTTTAGGAGAATTGTCGAACTATATGGCAGTTCTGAGCAACTAAAAAAAGCAAGCTCAGAAGATACAAATAAGGCACCAATTCACGCATCTAAAGCTTTGAACAATATTTTATTAATTAAACAAAACAATAGCTTTATAGGGTTGATTATTGAAGAGGTACTTGAAAAAAGTGTGATTGAAGAATCTGCAATCACTTCTATAAAAGAAAACGACACTATCCTTTTTTATTCAGGACAATTTTTGCACAAACAGCATATTACTATTATTATATCTTTGGATATCTTATTTAATCATGTATTAGAAAAAAATCATAAGACTGCAAATAAAAATAATCAGATCGCATTTGGACGAACGACCTTATTACAAGATACAGAAAATACAAAAAAGCACGTTGATGATATAAATGTATTAACTGCACGTATTAATAATAATTTGTTTTGTATAGAGCTGGATGACATTCAAGAATTAATATTTCTATCTGATATTACGCCCACGCCTTTTTTGCCAAAGGAAGTTTTGGGATTGGTCAATCTAAGAAATTTACCGTTAATAGTAATTGATCTTCCCTACATTATTTATGAAACAACAACTTCTACATATTACCCATATGGTATCGTTGTAAAGTCACCCAATGGACTAATTATCTTTGCAATACACGATCTGTACAAAATTGAACGATTTGAAAAAGATAGCCGACACTATATTAAAAAACAAGACAAAGAAGTAAAGGGTTGGCTGAAACAAACCGATAATACGTATAAAGCTATTATTGATATAAACACTATTTTTAATAGTCCTTTGCTACAGCAGTTGAATGGATATGTTAATGAAAATGAAGGTCCTGCAATGTCTTATTTACCCTCAACAACCAAGCGATATTTAATTACAAAAATTGAAGATGAATATTGCGGCATTTGTTTAGAAACTATCAAAATTGTAGTTGATGAAATTAACATTCAGCAACTGCCTGTTTCGGAAGCTTCATTAATTGAAGGCAATCCAACCTCCTATATTAAAGGAGTTTCACAGGTTCACGGTGAAATTATGTATGTGTTTGATACATATAAGCTCTTAAATAAACCGACGAGAGACTATAAAAACTATATTATTATCACTGTCGAAAATCGCAGCTTTATATTGCCAATCCTAAACATTGATATGGTCATTAATGTTAACGAAGAGAATATTGAGTCTTTAAATACTTCAGAAAGTATAATTAATAAAATTGCAAAGGTCGATAAAAGGTTAATTTCAATAATTGACACGTCCTATATTCTTAACTTATTACCCAGAGTAGGTGAAATGAGATGATTAAATATATTCTAATACACAGTCAAAAGTCGATCACTACGGTTGTTAAGCAAATAATTAGCAGACTTAAAGCAGGAATTCCAATCGAAATATATAATTCTGTTGCAGAGGTTGATCAGCAAAGCTTATCTCGTGATGATGTTGTTTTTTTGTTGCAAGATGTTGGCGAGGAAGGCGAAAATACTGTTTCACAGATGAAAATGCGCGCTATGATTGTAGGTTCTGGAGAAGCTTTTAAGAAAATAAAGATACCACACAATATTCCATCTAATATAATTCAACCAAGTTGTATCAGTGAACTAACTGATGCGTTGGAAACTATTTTTTATAATATCGAAAATAAAATTGTTAAAAATACAGAAACTACAGCAGAGTCTGCTTTCCTTCAATATAATAGTCGAAGACCAAGAAAAATTGATTTTGTGATGATCGGTGTTTCTACGGGAGGTCCAGGGGTTCTTGAAGAGTTTTTAAAAGACATTAATAAACTATGTGTTCCCATCTTGATTGCCCAACATTTGCCAAAGGGTTTTTCCAGTCAGCTTTCGCTCTATCTACAGGAAGGGTCTAAAAATATAATTGTCGAAGTATCATCAAAGGTTGAGCTAAAAGCAGGACAGATTGCCATAGCGCAATCTGGGTTTGATGTAGAAGTTATCAAACAAAATGATAAGGTTTTTGCCGTTAGAAAAGATCTTAACGATGATCCATTTCATCCGTCCATAGATAGATTATTTCTTTCTGCTAGTTCTTTAGAAGAAACAATTGCAGCGATAGTCCTAACTGGGATGGGAAAAGATGGGACTATCGGAGCAAAATCCTTAAAGGCAGCTAGCAAATTTATCATTGCTCAGGAACCATCAACCTGTGTTGTTGATGGAATGCCAAGATCTATAATTGAATCAGGTCTAAGTGATGCCGTTTTAACACCAAAAGAAATTGTAGAACAAATCAATGCGTGGTCAAAGTTTTATGAGTAATATGTCTTTAAAAATATTAATCATCGATGACTCACTAATGATGCGGACACTGTTAAACAACATTGTACGCACAGAAAATTATTGTGAGATTGTCGGCTTAGGATCAAATGGGAAAGAGGGACTTGAGCTTGTTAAACATCAACAGCCCGATTTGATTTTTTTAGATATTGAAATGCCTGTTATGAACGGCATTGAATTTTTAAAACGTGTTCGACTAATAAGTAAAGCAAAAGTTATTGTGGTTAGTTACATAGTAAAGGATAATTTTGTGAACAAACAAATGCTTGAAAGCTATGGCGCAGCTAAAGTTATTAGCAAACCATCAGGTAGCTTAAGTCTGAACTTAGATGAAGAGCAAGGAAAAGAAATTATAAATATTATTAGATCATTATATCCAGATCAAGGTGATTCTTATGACAAGAATTGATGATCTTTGGAATATTTTTGAGGTTGAATACCAACAACACATTCAGGATGCTGATAGTTGTATATTTCAAGTTGTTTCAATGCAACCTTTTGATTCTCAGGATATTTTAAGAAAAATATTTAGATCTTTTCATTCTTTAAAAGGCTTGGCTCGTGCAATGGATTTAGCTGGGTTAGAAGAAGTTACTCACAAGTGTGAGGATTATTTAAATTATCTTACGGAACATGTTGATTTGTTTGATTTGGAGACCGCTCATGAGCTTGGAACAATATTAGTCGAAATTCAAGAGATTTGTCATGAGATTTCTCAAAATAAGCAAAACGTGGCTCCAAAATCAACATTCTTAGAGCAAGTAAACCACCTCTTAAACAAAAAGAACTCAGTTGACACTAGTGAAAAAGATCTAATCCAAGGTGAAACGGTTGGTCCCGTAGATGCGAGTATACCCCCCCAATCAAAGCAGTTAGTAAATGACATTACTGAAACTGATATTGGGGTTGTTCAATTTTTTATTGAGCTAACCAATGATCTTTTAAAAGCGCTTTTACCCCCTTACACACAGCTTGAACAAGCGCAAAATCTTTTGATAAACGCATCCAAAGAAATCAAGATTTATTCTCTTGTTCCGGTTATTGAAAGTATTCAATCAGATGGTTTAACGTTTGCAAAAGACCTTATTACTGAATTGTTATCTGTCAAAACAAAAGATAATAAAGATTTCATAGATGGAGATAGCATTGCGTTTTTTTTGAATAATATTCTTATTCCTTTGTTGAAATTGATTCATCAAAAAAACGACATGGAGACTCCTATTATATTACTCAAAGTCCTAGATCAGTATCTGCCGATTAAAGTAGTCGATCCTGAGCAACGCACAATGATTGAGAAAAAATTAAAAGTAAGTTTGCCATATGATTTAAAGACTGTTTTAGAAAATCTTGAGGACGTAATTGCTATGCTGAATAACAGTAAGCAAAAAGATCTTAAAGTAGTCCCTCAAACNNGGGGGGGGGGGCGACTAATGCATCCGTTAAAACAGGTGATTCAATTGCTACAATTAAACCGACGGCGTCTGCTCCAGTTCCGTCAGATATAGAAAAGTCTATTCGAGTTTCAGGAAGTACTCTTGAAAAATTTATGGATAACATAGGCGAGATTGTACTAAATAATACCAGACTTAATCACTTTTTAACTGACAAAAACTATAAAGATTTATTAAATCAAATTCAGTTTCTAATGAAAGGCAAAAAAAACTTTGGTGATGAACTTTTGGAAAAAGTTAGAAGCCTTGTTGATCAGATTGATAGTAAAAACGAAAGCCTTAACGATAGTATTCATTCATTGAATAGTTCACTAAGTACACTTCACGACACTGCGTTAGACCTTCGCGTTGTCCCCATGGAATTAATCTATAGAAGGCTACCCAGAACGGTTAAATTACTTGCTAATGATTTAAAGAAAGAAGTTAGTCTTTATCTTGAAGGGCAAGATGTTCAAATTGATAAGATTATGGTGGATACGTTATCTGATCCCATTATACATATTCTGCGTAATGCTCTAGATCATGGCATTGAATCACCCGAAGAACGCGAACAACAAGGAAAAAATAGGGTAGGCAAGATTACTGTAAAGACAGAACAGCAAGGTAGTCGCATTCAATTACAAATTATTGACGATGGCCGAGGTATCAGTAGAGAAAAGATAATGAATAAAATTATTGAGAAAGGATTGCTGTCGGCAACAGAAGCAGCAACTTTATCAGATGAAAAAATTTTAAGTTACATTTTTAATGCGGGTTTTTCAACTGCGGCAGCAGTATCCAACATTTCTGGTCGCGGTGTTGGTATGGATATAGTTAGAATGAATGTGATGCAGTTGGGCGGAACCATAAGCATAGCATCTGAGATTGGAAAAGGAACAACATTTACAATCAAAGGACCCATTACTGCTGCCATACAAGATGTTTTGATAGTTTCAACGAACAACCAAAAAATAGCAATTCCCAATAGCTATGTTAACGAGGTTTTACAAATTTCTCATGATGATATTATGACATTAAAGAATAATCCAGCTTGTATTCTAAGAGATCAATATCTACCCATAATAAATTTAGGCTATTCGCTGGGGTATTCAGAAAGCAAAATTACATCAGATGCTTCACATGTAATTGTAGTGATTTCAAGGATGGACGCCATGATTGGAATTGAAGTTGAACGGATTATAGAAAAAACACAAGTTTATATGAAAGAAGTAGATTCAAGTATTACATCAATCTTTGGAATTGGCGGAGCTACAATCCGAGGAAACGGAGAGGTAATGATAATATTAGACTGTGAAGATATTTTTGATAGTGTAAGGTAAGGGGAAATAATATGAGACTGCCATTAATATTATATATCGAAGATAGTGGTTTTTATCAAAAAATGCTATTGGATATTATTGGTGCTGATTATGAATTACACTTTGCAGATACTGCTTTTTTAGGAATAGTTAAAGCACTTTCACTACTGCCAGACATTATTTTTCTTGACGTTCAATTGCCTGATGCTAGGGGGCCAGAGCTCATCAAAACAATTAAAAGGTATATGCCAAAATCCATTATCATCATGGTAACCAGTGATAATTCAGCTCAAACTGTAAGCGAATCAAAAGAATTAGGTGCTAATGGATACATAATAAAACCATTTTCCGTTGCGCAAATAAATAAACATCTTGATAAGTGGCAGGTAGAATTTAATAAATCTTCTAGGATGGTGTCTACTCCAGAAATTGCCAGCAAATTAGCAGAACTCATCAAGGAAAAAGAAGAACTAAAAAGTGTTGAAAAAATAAAAAAATATCAACTTTGGATGGAAAAAAAACTCCCCATAACTTTACCGTTTGTTTTTTTAGAAGTTATTGATTTGCCTGTAATCTATAATAAATCCAAACAGATGTGCACCACAGTATTGGCCTTTACATTGGAATTTAACGGGGAGCTTAGCTGCATAGGATTTTGGAATGAACTGAAGACGAAATCAACAGTTACCCCATATTTAATGAAGTCCGTAATTAAAAGTTTAAAAAGTAGAGAGTTAAACGATATCTATGCTCTAGTTTTGGATCCCCAAATAAGAGATTTTATACCAGAATTTCAATCATCTTATCCAAATGCAATCGTTGGACAACGATTAATTCCTTATCATAATATATTTTATACTCAAGATTTTGAAATAAAAAAATAGGTCGAAAGTTGGTATTGATTCCAGCGTTTATGGAGTTTGAAAAATCTTTGGAAATGTTGAATTCACTGAGCATCTTAGATAAAGATATTATTGAAGTTCGTAACAAAATAGCTCTTGATTTAATGGAAATAAAAGATTTTTTTTCATTTTCTCCCGAAATACGATTAATTCTTTTTGATACGCGCTGGTTGATAATCATCATTAATCATTTTTTATCAATCGTAAAACATCAAGGATTATTTGATTCAGTTGATGTAATGGAGGCATTTATTCTGTCGCATCTGGCTGAGAAAAATGTTAAAAATTTTTATAATCTCTATGTTAAAAAAGGTGATTGTGTTTATACAAACAAAGAATACAAAGAAGCAATTTTTATCTTTTCACAGACTATTCCCGAGAGATTCCCTCAAAACGAACGTTTAATTTAAATCTGAAACTATCCATTTAATGGGGGTAGGGTAAAAAGATGGAATAGATAGAGTGTTTAAGCAATAAAAGTTCAACCACAATATATTAAAATTTCTATAAATTACGCCTGCGTTCGTTTAAGACAGTTTGGTCACTATCGCTATTCTTATAATAACCTTTATAAATCAGACCCGTAGAGAGAGGAGAGATTTTAAGCTAAAGTAAGAAAAGGAACAACCGCACTGAGCTATCAAATGAACTGGATATGGTGTCCATCATAAGCGTATGGATCCATGATTGCTGCTGTGTGGACATCACGTATATTAAAACTATCAATGGTCATCTGTATTTAACAGCGTTGATTGGTGTTATATCCAGGGATACGGTGGGAGGGAGATTGAGTGCCTGCTTGGATACATCAGGATCTTTGGATGCGCTGGAAATTGGGCATCAAAAAAAGTTTACAGAAAAGAGCATCAACTTCGATCAAGAATGTCAGGTTGCGAGCCAAAAATGGGCATGCTCGCTATCATTTCTGCAGATACGCATCAGTATGAATCGTAAGGGTCGGTGTGTGGATAATATCCCCATCGAACGATTCTGAAGGACGCTAAAGATTTATGAACCCATATTGCTAAAGTTAGGAAAGCTATCAGCAAATACATGGATTGGTATAACCATAAACGTCGCCACAGTGGAATCCGATCAAACCCCAAACATGTTACGAAGAGAATCCAACACCAACAGCTCGAAAAATTCAAATTATCTTTCAACGAACGTTGCTCTGAGCCAGTAAAAAAACGAACCAACGTTAAAAAATAATAATTGACACTTCAAAAACACTTTGTAT
>DITM01000050.1 GCA_002422845.1 Candidatus Paracaedibacteraceae bacterium UBA6184 | reverse complement strand
AGAACGAAAAAAAGCTACCCACCAAAATAGTGGATAGCCTTTTCGCAATTCTAGTTATTAGTATACAAAGTGATTTTGAAGTGTCAAGAAAAAAGTTTTGAGCAATTTAACATCACCCAAGAATACGCAGCCCTCACAGATTACTCTATCTCCGTTATTTTTTTTAACTTACCTTGATCATCATATTCTAACTGCACGGTTGCTGCTTTTTGAATAGTTGGCGACACGAACGGATGTTTGTATCCTTGAGCCCCCACATAATATACAATATTGGCATTTTGAGGATCCGAAAATGAGGGACTCCCGATGGTTTGCTCGACATCTTTCCTACTCCAAAGACTTTCTTTGCCTTTGATTTCAGTTACATTGACATAGTTACCCCGATTATACGGATCTGCACCACAACCTATGACAAAAAACGCCATAGTACACATAATAAAATTCGATCTTTTCTTCAGATTCATTCTGTGTTATTCCTCATCTGTTTGATATTTGGATATTGCCTTTTAATTAAACAAATGTCAATCGATTGAAACAAACGGAAAAACCATGTCAGCTATATATGAAATTGATCTTTCTACCTTGCCAGAGCAAGAAACATACAAACTTAATTTAAGCCAGCAAATTTGCAAAGAAACTGCTGATCGATTTAAGATCTCAACCATTTATGATATAGAGATCGAAATGGAGATTAAAACCCAAAAACATTTTTGGGAATTGTCTGGGAATGTTGTAGCAAACGTGCAACTTAAGTGTGTGAATTCTGCAGAACTTTTCGATACCGGTTTTCAAACTCCATTCAATGTAATATTTTCTTATACGGATATTGATGATGACAGCCTTGATGTTGAAATCATCACAGATACTAAAGTAGATATCGGAGATGTTGTTCTTCAGTATCTGGCTTTACAGATTCCATTAAACCCTATTCACCCTAAACTTCAGGCTGAGCTGTCCGACGCGGGAGATCATGCAACGGCTGTAGTCACTCCATCATGGAAACAAGCTTTAGAAAATCTGAAACAACAAAAATAAAAAAACATAAAAATCCTCAACCTAGAAAGAATTTATTAATAATGTTTGCGTATTATTAATAAAGAGCCATTGAGGATTTAAATGTTACACAAACACCCATCAGCTGAAAAAGCACAAGTTTATTTTGGAATCACTGAAAAACTGAAGCATGATGCTGCTAATTTTTTCATATGTATTCAACCCAAGATGGGACATATATATGATAGCTCGATCTATAGAGCACTGGGTGAACACCAGGATCTTCACGATATTCGCGACAAACATCTGACACACCTTTCAACGCTTTTAACGGGGGGTATAGATTATCGTTTTATTGATGAGTCCCATCGCATTCGCAAGAAATATGCTGATCACGGCGTTACAACGGGCGAATATATAAAGTTGTATCAGCTTATTATTAGTTATTTAAGCGGCGAAGCGCATAAAAAACATTGGTGGCGTTATAAAAAATATCGCGATTTAAATCGCGCCATAAGAAACTTATTATTATTTGATTTGGCTATTGGAACGTCTCCAAAAGAGATAGAGTCTTCTGTCGGTAACGTTTCCAAGATTTCAATTGAGGCGACTCAACCCAGACTATTAATTGATGAGTCTTTAACACTTCAAACTACTTTTAATGAATTAAGCGCGCTGGTAGAAAACTCTCACACCATCATAAATGAGTGCTATCAAGCACTTCAGTCTATTTTAGAATTAATCAACCAATCGAATGTTGTTGCTTCAAAAGATGATATGGATACTGATTCATCTATACAAACGTCTCTTTTTGCGAATGATTTCGAACACACACTAGACTTAGTAAAATCTCCTTCAAATCAAAATGACCCCGCCTTTACAGAAGTTTTATCTATTACACGCAAAAAAAATTCACAAAATATCAAAACTTCTTTCACTGAAAAAGGATGAGATAGACATTCATCACACACACACATTGGAGAAAATGTTGAATGATGTTCAGGAAGATATTGAAAAAATATCCACTTTGGATGTCTTTCAGATCCCTAAAACCATTACTGGATCGAACGCTTCTCAGGATAACTTGCACCATCTGCTTAAGAAGTCTTCAGCAATGATCGAGTCCCATCTTAATAACCTAGAAGATCTAAAGGCCAGAAAGATTTTTCTAAAACAATCGTTTTAAAGCTATTTAGAGCAGCACTTGTATTTTAATATTTTTTTTACAAAAAATGTCAAAATATAGATAGATTTTTTATCTCAATATAGCTTAGAACTATTGGAGGAGATTTGGAACTATGAAAATGCTTGCTCAAACAAAAGACACTCAGTTAAATAAATTTACATTATTTTCTTCAAAAGAGTTGCCAGACACGGTGACGGACTTGTTAGAAAAGATAGGCTCTCGTCAATCCATCTTGTATAAATTGCTATCTTCAACATTAACACTCCCTGAAAAAAAATTATCTGTTTCTTTAAAGATGTTTTTAAATGAGTCGACCAATAGGTTACGCTTTTTTATGCTTACATTTGATGAGATCGTGCTTCAGGCATCTTTATTAAATAAATATGATATTCCCCTTATAAAAAATCTATTTTCTTCGCTGCCCTCGTTTTTATCGACATCAAGCGCACTAAGTCAAATATTTTCGATTATTAGTTTATTGTGCGATATGTTTACCCAATTGAAAAAAAATATTGAAACGTCAGAGATTCCAATATTTTTAAAAGACTTTATTCAAAAGTCCATAATTTTCTACAAACAAACCTACGTTGTTTTAAATGGATATTTAAGAACCTTTAAGGTGCAAAAAAGTGATCTCCGGTAAATTAAGGTTATATCTGAGCATAGTAGACGGCACTGAACCTCAACAAAGAGCTGTGAGAGATGCTATTGCAACAATCAAAAACAAAAAAGATAATATCTTGTTTGTGGGGTTCTCTGAAACATTCCAAGATGAGGTGCTGGATGATTTACTGCCCATTTATCATGATAAGTTCTTTAGCAGGCTTCTTGATACAAAAAAAGAAACACTCCAATTAATTTTTAGTTCATCTACCAAAGCAGTGGTTTTCAACAACATATTGGATCACAATCAAAAGTTGCGATTAAAACTAATCATACAGCTTCTTAATGCTGGTATTGATGTGTTTGTTCCGGCCTCATTAAAACACTTTGAATCATGCAGCAAAGATCTTAAAGATATGTTTAATATCCAAAATAATACGTGTGTTATTCCGACCATTTTTTTTAAGTATATTGCACGAGTCGTTATAATAAATAATTTTAACGATCTAGATTCTGAAGAAAAGACAGATTGCCCTATGAAAGACTTTTTAAAAACAAACACAGATCTGACTGTGCGAAATCGCTTAGCAAACATGACTTGCATATTAGCAACCCACATTAATTACCATAGTCGAGATGAAGTCGCTCCCGAAAAATATAGGCGTTATACATATTTAACGCCAACTTTGAATTCTTTTATAAAAATAGCCACACAAATACGTGAAAAAGTTGATGTTTTTATATCAAGACTGAGACTAAAAACATTCAATATACTTGCTAGTCTGATGAACATTCTAATTGCTTCTTTCTGTGTTATGCTTTTTAGCACACTTGAGGTTGAGCACGAAAAAGTATTAATGGTTTTCTTTACTACTGCCATTATGCTTAATCTAATTATATATTCTTTAACCCCAACTGTAATAAGCATTGTTTTCGCTGCCGGACTTATTCTATACGGGCCAGATTTTAGGGGATCAGACCCCAATGCTTTATTAAAAAACATCGGATTGTTTATTGGGATTTTTTTATTTTATATAATGATCCAAAATATAAAAATCATCTTTCAACAACAACAGGATATTTTTAACAAAGAGTCTCGTTTCAACCTCCTTTATACGTATACTGAAACCCTTGCGACAGCAACGAACATTGATGAGATTTTTCGCATATCAGAAAAATATTTTCAATCAACGTTTGGCCTGGGTATTGTTTTAGTTTTGCAAAACCCTTATACATTAAGACCACAAAGAATTATTACGTCAACATCGAATACGATAATTGAAGATTCTGCCGATGATTTTTCTACAAAGCAATTTCCAATGGATCAGTATGAAACGTATGACTTTGCACCTTTGATCTCAGATTCTATTGAGTTAGGATGGATTGGAATGAAATCTATCCGCAATGATCAACCTGTAGATTCTATATTATTAAACTCTTCTATTTTACAATTTACGATTGCATTGCAGCGATACAATTTATCTCAATCCTATCACTCTGCTGTGTTAAACAGCGAAAAAGAGCAACTAAGGTCAGTTATTCTATCAAGTATATCCCACGACTTAAAAACACCCTTAACTACAATAATTGGAAGTTGCACCGCTTTAGAAGAACTGGAAAACTTATCGAATAAAAATAAGATGGTTTTGATACACGCTATTCACGAAGCCTCTGATCAATTAAATCAATTTATTTCTAATATCTTAGATAGTAGTCGTTTAGCGACAGAAAATATCTTACAACAAACATCTTTAGTGTATCTAGACGACGTAATAAATGTAATTTTACACCGCACAAAAAAGACCATCCGTTTATTTGATGTATCCGTCACGGTTACAAACTCTGAAGAGGCAGCTATATATGGTGATTTTACGTTAATACAACAAGTATTTTATAACATCATTGAAAATGCTACAAAGTACATTCCTATAGGTGGAAAAATATCTATTTTTATCACCAATATTATGGATAAAGTATTTGTACGGATATTTGATAATGGTCCTGGTATAGCCGAATCAAAACGCAACCTTATCTTTGATAAATTTTATCGTTTACAACATTCGGATCAACAAAAAGCAGGGACTGGATTAGGTTTATCTATTTGCAAACAAATCATTGAAGCTTACAATGGCAAAATTTGGGTTTCTGATAGAGACGATAAACAAAAAGGCGCTCAATTTAACATTGAATTGCCCAGTGCATTTCCTCAACGACAAACTCAAGACACAAAAGCAAGGATTCTAAAATGAACCAGGATTTTAAAACAAAAGTCTTAATTGTTGATGATGAACCACAAATTAGAAAAATCTTAACAATTAGCTTAGTGTCTGAATATTACGAGATTATTGAAGCTCACAATGGAAATGAAGCTATTCGACTTGCTGCGATTCGGAATCCTGGCATTATAATATTAGACCTTGGATTACCTGATATTGATGGGTTATCCGTGATAAAAGAAATTAGAGAGTTTTCTAAATGTCCTATCATTGTTTTATCCGTTCGATCTGATGAAAAAGACAAAATTCAAGCTTTGGATCTTGGCGCAAATGACTATGTTACAAAGCCTTTTAATATTCGAGAACTAATGGCCAGAATGCGAAGCACATTACGCGATCGGATTCATACGACGACTCCAAATACAATCCTTGAGGTTGGAGACATTAAATTTGATTTAACAAAAAGAGTTGTAACACTTCGCGATAAACGCTTAAGCCTTTCTCCGAAAGAATATTATTTACTTTCGTTTTTTATGAAAAATATAGGTAGTGTGATCACTCATGCACAGCTTTTGAAAGAGGTCTGGGGACCTTCTTACACAAAAGAACATCAGTATTTACGTGTTTATATTGGATCATTACGACAAAAAATAGAAACTGACTCGCACCATCCTAAGTATTTGCTAACCGAATCAGGAGTGGGTTACCGCATGATAGATCCTGAACAAGAGTAATCATGGCGTTTGAGCGGATCTGTTGGATTTTTATAAGCCCCTATAGTCATCATATATAATAGCTAGATTAATTTAATTTGGGTACAGGAACGAGGCGAGACATGTACTAAAATGTACATTAGCGACCGAGTGACGCATACCCAGATTATAAAAAGTCAGCTGTACTGTATTAACTTATCCCATCTAGGTTACATTTGAGATGTACGCATTCGTAAAAGTACTGAAGTAACTTAATCTAAATTTAAAAAAGTAGATAAGTGAATTTTGACGACAGTTTTTACTTGCCTTTTAGTGTTTTTTTAGCTAATGTTGCACAGTCTAATTTGAATGAACCAAGAGTGAAAAAATGGCTGTTCCAAAGCGAAAAGTATCCCGATCACGTCGAAATATGCGTCGTTCTCATGATCGTTTAAAGCCGATTAATTTGGCTGAATGCAACAATTGCGGATCTAAAAAACTTCCGCATCATATCTGCTCATCTTGTGGAGTATATGACGGTCGTCAAGTATTTCAACGCCCTGAAGTTGAGAAGACTGCATAAAAATTGAATGACATCAACAGTACACATTGCCGTTGATTGCATGAGTGGGGACTACGGTTCCCACAGCAATTTACAAGGAATTACTGCTGTCTTATTTCAAATTCCAGATGTTCATCTTCACCTTTCTGGCTCTAAAACCGATATTTTATCTGGTATTCCAAATACACTTATCCATCGTATTACGATATATCCTACTGATCATGTAATATTAGCAGATTTAAAACCTTCCTCTGCGCTTCGATTGAAAGAAATAACAAGCCTTCACAAAGCTTTAGATTTAGTCGCAGAAAAGACTGCAAACATTATAGTTTCGTCGGCAAATACTGGGGCTTATATGGCATTAAGTCTTAAAAAAATAGGATTAAGCCCGAACATTAAACGCCCAGCCATTGGGAAAATGATCCCCTGTTTATACGAATCATCAATGTGTAAACAAACCTTATTATTGGATCTTGGTGCAAATGTAAACTGTTCATCAGAAACGTTGGTAAGCTTTGCTAATATTGCAAAAGACTATCTTGCTGAAACTCAGCACTTACTGATCCCGAAAGTGGGAATATTAAACATTGGATCCGAAGCCGGCAAAGGTACTGAAGCCTTGCAAGAAACATTTAGTGTACTGTCTCAGAGAACTGATATTGACTTTCTTGGGTTTCTTGAAGGAGATGACTTATTATGTGGAAAAGCACACATCATCATATGTGATGGGTTTCATGGAAACATTGCACTAAAAACAATGGAAGGCACGATCAAAGCCTTTTATAGTCTTTTAAAAACCAATCTGTATCATTCAGTACGATCCAAAATTGGAGCCTTATTTTTAGGACCTCAGTTAAAAAATACGTTCGGCGAATTATACAATCCTAAAAAATACAATGGTGCTTTATTCATGGGATTAAATAGTAATGTAATTAAAAGCCATGGTAGCGCCGACGCTGAATCGTTCGCGTATGCAATTAAAACTGCTTATCAAATTGCGAAATCAAAAGACTAATTCTATTTCAAATAATCGCTTAATGACATTTCATTCAAACGACCTAGCATCGCATATGTCGTAGATAAAACACGTTGTTCTTTCATAAATTCAGCGGCAGCTTCCCCCTCATCCGCTTCTACAATT
The DNA here is from genome assembly GCA_002422845.1 of Candidatus Paracaedibacteraceae bacterium UBA6184. Taxonomy (GTDB): domain Bacteria; phylum Pseudomonadota; class Alphaproteobacteria; order UBA6184; family UBA6184; genus Bodonicaedibacter. The sequence continues at coordinate 17,469 of DITM01000050.1, read as the reverse complement.
CTGCTATATGCATCTGACAGGTATAAAATTCTATCATTTTGAGCTTCTATCAAGGTATCTAACCCCGCATCTTTAGATCCAATCTGAGAGATAAGATTGGCTAGTTCGTTTATAGCCTCACTGGTTAACTCTTGTGCTGTCTTAGTTCGAACATCCCCAGAAACAATGGATGGATCCGTAGCTATTTTCAAAGCTCTAATTAATTTTTCAAAAGCAGGATGCTTGCCTAAAAGATCGCATTCTAAATTATCCTGTGTGTCTATAGCAATTAGAACTGTTGAGCTATTTCCATTATAATAATCCAAGGTTACATTTGACCCAGGGTCTAGCCCATCTGATATTTCAGACAGATCAAACGGAGGAACATCCGTAATAGTTCCACCCAAAATATAACTGTCTCCTACTTTAGTATTGCCTTCATGTTCTATAGACTTCATATGTTGCTTAAATCCAACTAAAAATGAGTTCGGATCTTTAGCCGTTCCATCACTAAACAGAACCAGACTTTCTTTAAACGACTCTGCTATTTTTTGTATATTTCTTATTACATTTTCTTCTGCGCCCAATCTGTTTTTTACGGATGTCTTATTATTCGCTATAAATCCCTCCAAAGACTTTTTCTCATTTTGAAGTGTCTTAGTAATAACAACTTGACCTCCTAGCTCTCGCCCTTTTGTATACTTTACCCCAGAGCTAGCCTGATCTTTAGCTTTGTGCATTAAATTTTTTCGATCAAAAAGATCTTTTACGTTTTTTGAATGCAAATATGCATCACCGATCATTCCACCCGCCATTTATGCCTCCTAATTATCTACCAAAAGTATCCAACATCTCACGCAGCATATCCATTAAATGCTGAGAAGTATGCAAGACTCCCCGATAAAACATATGTTGTCTCATCATTTCAGCAGTTTCTTCATCTGCTGTTACTCCTGAAATCATCGAATGTCGTTGCTCTAAACCATCCAAAACGCTAGAGGAAAAATCATGCTTATCTATAGCCGTTGCTGTGTCTAAGTTTAAAATTTGGACAACACTGCTGAGATATTCAATAAATGATTTTGATTGAGCTGACATCACTCCAGCTGCAGAAAATGCAATATTAGGGTTATTTAAAACATCCCGGAATTCGGATAAGACTTTTCCATCTCCAGAAGCTATCGCTGTAGTATCCTCAACCGACCCTGTTAAAGCAATCGTTGATGACGAGTTCAATTTACCCGTCGAAAACAAACTGGGATCTTTTGCGATCCTGCTGCTGAGCTGGAATGTATTTGAATATCCCCTACCCTGTGCATCTGGGGCTGATTCAAACAAATCATTCAGTTTAAAATATTCGCTAAATCCAACGCCATTATCAGTTTCACCAAAGGGTTGTCCGTCAACTGAACCCACTGCTATTCGTAACCCTGTTGGGGCTTTTAAAGTTAAGAATCCATAAGTGTCACTCTCTGAAAATGATGCAACCCCTGAACCTAAGGCAAAATTAATTTGATCTCTGACTTCAGATGGAGTTAATGGATTGATCCCCCCCAAGTTCAAATTTATATCCGCGTAAAAAGCTCCCCCTGAGTCAGAAAACTTTCCTTGATCATTTACAAAAGCAACCCTAACAATACTGTCTGCCTTCCATGAAATTGCAGTATCTTTATCAACACTCTCCACAAAATGCTTTCCGTTTAACGTTTCTGAAGGTGGAAAACCGGCACCTTTGTTGTGAATACGATTTACATTGGTTTCAAAAACTTCAGCAAATTTATCAAAAGCTTTTTGATATGAGGGCAACACACGGTCACGCATATCAAGATATGCCCCCAATTGTCCTTCCGTTATTTTTTCGGTAATATCATTAGGGATGCCTCTATCGTCTGTAATGCGAATGGGATTAAGATTTGTAGGATATTCAGCAGAATAATCGATAATCCCTGAAGAGTTGTATGTAATAGGATATAATTTACTTTCAACAATAGGGATTCCTGACGGGGTATATACATATATACTGTTGTCTGAATATACCACTTGTATATTCATTATTTTAGCCATAGATTCAACTATTTTCTCTCTCTCGTTATCTAGCGTCGATAAATCTATGCCTTCAGTGGACGTGCTAATTTGTGCCAATTGGCTATTTAGAGAAAATAGTTTTTTTGATAGCTCTCCCATACTTTTAACGGATGCCATTACCCCCTTTTCCGCAGACAGACGTTGATCACTGATGCCTGATGCAAACGACTTCACCGTTTTAGCAAAATCTTTCATTGCTTCTATAGTATTGCGTCTTGAAATTGATGAACCAACTTCACTCGTTAATGTAGCCGCTTTAGTTGCAAGATTAATAAGTTTTTTATCGATAGACCCATCAGTATCTAAGTCTCCATTTAAGTTGTCCAAAATTTGTAAAAGTTCCGACTTAAGGTTGTCAAATTCAACAACACTATTTTGATCTCGCTTAGCCGCGACAACTTTCAAATCAACAACTCGCTGTGGAATTCCAAAACGAACACCCGAAATATGGCCGCCTGTAATTTCAAGAGACGTATCAGACGTCCGTTTAGCATATCCAGGATCACGAGAGCCCGCTAAGTTTTCAGTGGCTAGCTGGGCTGCTGAACGAGCACTTCCTGCAGCATCATAACTAAGTCGTAAAGAATCTAATAAATTTGCAGTCATATTACTTACCCACTTTGACTAAAATTGGTATACCCACTTAACGGAGGACGACGTTTACCCTCTGGTCCATAATTTGTCCTGAGTCTGGACTGAACAACCTCATGAAAAATTTCCATAACACGTTTATTTGCTTCATTAAACGATTTTATCATACGTTCGCTACGATCTAGTAATCGTGATAAGTTTTCTGTCACTTCTTTTAATATGCGTCGTTCTTGTACGGGAAGATTGTCTAAAAAACTTGTATTTTCTTTCAACAGAACAATCATTTTCGCATATAATCCGCAGGCTTCTTGTTTAATGGGTTGTATTTCTTCAATATCTTGAATTTTTACTAACTTTAAACACCCCATCTCTTTGGTGACTAACTCTGTTAAGAAATCTGTTAGTTGTAAAAAATCTTTTAGTTTAAATGAGCCAGTCAAAGCTGCTTTTATTTCTTGAAGTCTTTTTTCCATGTTATGCCATCCCTACTTTTTTACTTAATTCTTCATATATTTCTTTTCCTAGCCCACATTCTGGAGATCCTTTGAAGACTGCTTCAACCAGGAATGGAATCAACTCTCGATAATATCCACCGGCAGTATCTTCGTCTCCTTCTTCGTCATATAGAGCCTGCAATTGTTGAGTAAAGGCATCTTCTAACATCAACAATCCACTTTCATTGGCGACGTCTCTCAGCTTTTGATCATTAGATCCTTTTGAAAGACCCGTTATCACACCGTTATTAATGCTAATGCTCATGTATATCTCCTTATATAGTTTCCAAATCTGCGTGTAAGGCCCCTGCAGCTTTAATGACTTGCAGAATTGAGATCAAATCACGGGGCGTGACGCCGATTGCATTTAACGAATCAATCAGATTTTGTAAAGTTGCCCCAGATTCCAACACAACCATATTTCCTGTTTTTCCTTCATCCACAGAAATATCTGTATTGGTTGTCGCCTGCGTATTCCCCGCACCAAATGAGTTGGGTTGCGAAACATCCTGAGTATCTTTTATCTGAATCGTCAAAGTCCCATGTGCAACAGCGACTCTGCTAATCTTGACATTTTCACCCATCACCACGATACCCGAAGCATTATCAATCAGAACTCGGGCCCGTTGATCTGGAGTAACTTCTAGTTGTTCAATTTGAGTAATAAATGCCACTAAGTTATCTTTGTATCCCGCAGGAATATCGATATGCAGTGTTCCAACATCAATAGGCTGAGTTTTAATCCCTAGTTGAGTGTTGACAACTTCACTAACGCGTTTAATCGTTGTAAAATCTGGGTTACGCAAGCTTAGGCGTAAAAAATTTCGATCCCCGAATTGGAAATCCACTTCACGTTCAATAATAGCGCCATTGGCTACACGTGCGTTTGTTGGCACCCCTTTAGTTTGAGTTGAACTTTGTCCACCTGCAGTGTATCCAGTTGCCACCACAGCGCCTTGCGCCACAGCATAAACTTGTCCATCTGCTCCATACAAAGGTGTCACCAATAGCGTTCCACCCAATAAACTTTTTGCGCTACCTAATGATGATGTATTGATATCAATCGTCGCCCCTTGACGTGCAAATGGAGGGAGATTAGCTGTTACCATCACGGCTGCCACGTTTTTAGCATCCATATTAATGTTACGTGTGTTAATACCCAAACGTTCTAACATACTAATCAGACTTTCCTTTGTGAATGGGGAACTTGATAGAGAGTCTCCCGTACCATTCAATCCGACAACAATTCCATAGCCAATCAGTTGATTTTCGCGAATGCCATCAAAGAAAGCAACGTCTTTGATTCGAGTCGACACTTGGTTGTTTGTTACTTTAGGAGGCGTATGTACTGCTTGAATTGGAGACACAAACAAAAAGAATCCGCCCATCACTATGAACAGGTGTTTTGTGTAGATGTTTATTATTTTTTTTATTTTCATATTCATTTACAGATTCTTTTTTATTCGCTAAAACTTAATCTGCAAGATGTGTGCCAAAGCAAGGGAATCTGCCATGATCACAATTGATTATCTAAAACATCATCCTCAACATATCCCAACTGTTGCAACACTATGGTTAGATACGATTGGTAAAATGTGGGCACCCCACGTTACACGTGAAGAAGTAATCCAACGTTTTCAAACCCGTCTTAATTCAGATATATTGCCATTAACCCTTGTTGCGTTGGATAAAAATATCCCCGTAGGCATGTGTTCTTTATGCTTCATCGATGGCATTCGATCTGACCTTTCACCTTGGTTGGGATCACTGCTTGTTGACCCCAAATACCAGAATAAAGGCATCGGAAAAAATGTTAATTAACTCCACTAAGGATAAAGCTAAAATTATGGGGTATAAGACTTTATATTTATTCACGTTTGATTCAAATCTTACCAGTTACTATAGCCAGCTAGGTTGGAATACACTAGAAAGGGACATTTTCCAAAATCGCCCCATTGCAATAATGAGTGTAAATTTATGATTAAAGATACGTCATTTGCGTCATTAGAAATAACCATTGAACTTGCAAAGAGTTTAATTAATCAACAGTTTCCTGAATTCATTAAGCTGCCCATACAATCCGTTGAAATTCAAGGTCATGACAATCGTACGTTTCGTCTTGGGGAAGATAAGCTGATTCGATTACCTAGCGCTAAATCTTATTCAGTTCAGGTACAAAAAGAACACAAATGGCTACCAATCCTAGCTTCATCTTTGTCGCTTTGTATTCCAAAGCCTGTAGCCTTAGGACAACCTTCGGACAGTTATCCTTGGCACTGGTCTATATACACTTGGATTAATGGAGTAAGTGCGAATACCTTAATCATGTCGAACGATATGTTAAACCAGATAGCTATTGACTTAGCTCAATTTCTAAATGAACTTCATACTATTGATATTCATAACGCTCCTGTGCCAGGCCTTCATAATTATTGGCGAGGAGACCATATTTCTATCTACGACACACAAGCACGCACCCAAATAATGCAACTTAACGACATCATTGATTCTCAATCGGCGCTTTCTTTATGGGAGGCAGCCTTAAGCTCAAAGTGGGATAAACCTCCTGTATGGATCCATGGCGATCTTGCACGTGGAAATATATTAATCAAAGATTCACGAGTTAATGCAATCATCGATTTTGGATGCATCGGCATTGGTGATCCGGCCTGTGATCTTGTCATTACATGGGCATTATTAAAGAATCAGTCCCGTAAAATCTTTAAAGCACATATTAATTTAGACCCTGAAACTTGGTTAAGAGCCAAAGGTTGGGCACTTTGGAAAGCCACTTTTGAACTTTGCCGAATAAAGGATACAGCCACAGAAGAAGCGTTAATGCAAAAAAACATCATTCGAGATATTTTAGCGGATTTTGAAAATTAATAAGTATCCTATTATTAGGGATATACGATTATGAATGCACTTATATCTATTTGCATTTGATCCATCAATTACAGAATGCTATACTTGATCAGTTGAGTATTAATTGGGATAACAGATTTGCTAATGCCCAAGTATAGTAAATGTATGCAAATTATAAGAATAATAGAGAGTATTGATGTCTAAAATCATAGTAACGTTTTCCTGGATATTAGCTTTAACGATATCATCTACGTTTGCGGCAACATTTACCTTTCATCAAGCCCTAGAAAGCTTTTATAAAAAAGCAAAACCTTCTATGCCAGCGGCGGAAAGTGATGGACGAACTCCGACGCTTAATCAAAAAGGAGCCACAGCCCCTACGCTTGATTATGTCACCCTTTCATTTTTAGATTTTGCTAAGAACAAACGCGTTCTTGAAGTAGGCGGAGCCTATGGAAATGTAATGCTAGAAGCGCTTCATAGAAATTCATCCACTGTCTATCATTTAAATGATTTGGATGAACGCCATTTAGGTATTGCAGCATTTCGATTACAAGAAAAGATCGATCAACGAAAAATATGCATGGCCGGTTTGGAGAATGTACAGTTTATTTATGGGGATATCACTCAACCTTCCTGGAATGTCAAAAAACCCTATGACGCCATCCTAATGGCGAATGTGATGCGTTTTCTAACCCCAACCCAGATAGACCAAGCATTTTCAAATTTGTTCACATCTCTTAAATCTGGGGGCAGAATCTTTATTATTGCCATGAGCCCCTATGTTAAGCGTTACAAATCATTTATTCCTGAATACCAACGACGCCTTAAAGCAGGACTCCCCAACCCTGGATTTGTAGAGAATATTCGTCAATATGCAAATGAAGACAGCATGTCTCAAGATCAGCTTCATACTATTGCCAATGGACATTTTATGTTCCTGGATGATGTAACCTTATCGAATCTAGCTCAAAAGGCTGGGTTCAAAGTATTGGAATGCACATTTAAATCCTTAAGTTATAAATCAGACTCTTGGGAACTAGATGGTCGTGAAAATGTTATCCTTATTGGAGAAAAACCTTAGCAACATTGTTTTAGTCTGCGGCTCAAGGGAGCTTTACGCGCCAAGCGGCAGTTTAGCCGCTACAAATCGCAGTGCGATTTGCTTGAGCCGCATAACGCGGTGGTAGATTTTGTAACATGTCTCTAAGAGCTGTTCGGATCTAATTTAAATAATGTCATGCGACCAAAGGGAGCGTGCCTATTTAAAGCTTACCCCCCCTATCGTTCCCCAGATTTATTTCTTAGACATCGATTCGTATAGTTCGGCAATCTTTAATAATTCGTTTTCTAATGTAAATCGTTCCATAAAAATTGCATATGACCGCCTGGCAAGTTCAATGGCTTTAGCTGGGTTGTCATGCACCCATTTCACATGCGCATCAATTTGAGCGAATACTTTTTCCGGGGCTTGATTGGGGTCAATGTATAATACTGAATCCCCAAATTCTTTTTCCACAAAAGGATGATGATCACACATAATCACAGCTGACGCTGCTGCTGCTTCAAAAATACGTGATGTCGGAACGCCGCCTTTAATATGTTCATGGCTGTGTAAAACCAACGCAATGCCACAGTTTGCTATCGTATCAACCACTGTATGATCATCCACGGGCAACAACCCGCGATAGGATTTTAGGTTCATTTTAACCCAAGAACTTGGATGTCCATATAAATCAAAATAATCTGTCTGATCTAACATATAGTACAAACGTTGATACGCTTCGCTTCCTCTGGCTTTATCCCAAATACAACCCCAATGACACACCCGAGTTTTGGGAGTATCTTTAAAATCTGTAGTTTGAACACCGAAGACTGTGTGAACATTATAAAATGGCTTATTGTTGAGTGTTTCATAGGCCAACCGAATTGGGTCTGCATTAGGAACAACCGATAGAAAGCCATCGTATTTTAAAACGTTTGGGTACTCTTTATTCCGAAAAACACCCTCTTTATTGACATACATAAACATTGGCGCATGCAGGTATAGTAAATGAACAGCTCCAGGTACAGGAGCGATCTCTGCCCTGAGTGAAATAACAAAGTTCGGTTTTAATTGAGTGACATAGTCTGGTTATTTGTCTAAACATTCAACAATTGCCCATTCCCAGCCCAAATTGCTGGCTGCTTTTGTTAAGCGTTGCACAGCTTGAACTTCGCCAAATGCAGCCGGGTGGTTAGTGATCATGATGCGGTATTTTGCAACTTGTTGACCGCATACATTGGGAGATAGCTTAACCTCTAGTTTTAGATTTTTAGAGGCTTCACCGATAACATCAGATAACGTTCCAAACACACATACTGACACAAGACATAATTGGTATATCTTATTTCTTTTTTTGTGACAGTTTTTCATACATTTGGCCTATTTTTAATAATTCGTTTTCTAATGTAAATCGCTGCATAAAAATCGCATGTGACCGCCTGGCAAGCTCAATGGCTTTAGCTGGGTTGTCATGCACCCATTTCACATGAGCATCAATTTGCGCAAATACTTTTTCTGGTGCTTGATTGGGGTCAATGTATAACACTGAATCCCCAAATTCTTTTTCCACAAACGGATGATGATCACACACAATCACAGCTGACGCTGCTGCCGCTTCAAAAATACGCGATGTCGGAACCCCACCCTTTAAATGGACATGGCTGTGTAAAATTAAAGCGATACCAGATTCTGAGATTGTATCAACCACCGTATGATCGTCCATCGACAATAAGCCCCGATAGGATTGCAACCCCATCTTTTCCCACGACCATGCAGGCCCGTATATATCCAAATACCCAGTACGATCTAATAAATCGTAAAGTGGTTTATAGTATTCTCTGCGAGCTTTGTCCCACGTACTGCCCCAATAGATAAGACGTTGTTTTGGAGTATCGTTAAAGTCTCGTCTTGGAACACTGAACACTGATTTAGTTGAATAAAAAGGTTTGTGATACTTTGCTACAAACGCTTGTTTTATCGGATCAATGTTGGGAGTTACCTGGATAAAGCCATCATATGACAAAATATTGGGGAACTGCTTTGTGTTTAACTTGCCCTGTTTATCGAGATAAACGTTCATAGCGTGATGCACATATAGGAAGTGAGGCACTGTTTTAAACGGTTTTACCTCTTGATGCAAAGAGATCACAAAGTTTGGTTGAAAATCTTCGATACATTCTGGATGCTTGCTGTACTGATCTACAACTTTACAGTCCCACCCCAAATTACGAGCGGCCTTTGCTATACGGTGAATAGCTTGTACTTCACCAAAGAAATCTTCGGGTAAGTTTGCAATAATCACCCGATATTTAGGAGATTCCTTAGATTTATTGATACTGCTGGCATTCGCATCCCAAAAAAATGCCCCCAATGATATGATCATCATTGCAAACGAAACTATACGCATAGATGCAACCTTTATGATTAAACGACAACAGCCTTATATAAATCTGGCATATCATATGCCCACTGAGTAATATTCCCAGCCCCCATAAAAACAACCATATCATTGGGCTGAATCGTTTTTAATATCGCCATCTTTAAGGCTTCTTCTGATGAAACATGCTCAATATCTACACCTTTTGCACTGGATTCACTGACTAAGGTTTCACTGTTGTATCCATCAATAGGGGATTCTCCGGCTGCATATACTGGAGTTATGTAGATTTTGTCTGCGCCGCGTTCTTCGTTGAACACATCAATAAACTCCCAAAAATGATCTTTCAACCGTGTGTAGCGATGAGGCTGCACAATTACGAATAATCGTCCTTTTTTTATGGACAGTGCACCTTTAATGACGGCACGAATTTCTGTTGGGTGATGCGCATAATCATCCACAAACGTTACGTCGTTGACAATACCTGTAACCGTAAAGCGTCGTTTCACGCCTTCAAATTCTTCAAATGTTTTACGCAACACGTCATCCGATATGCCCATTTCTTGAGCAATACAGACAACCGCCAATGCATTTAATACGTTATGAGCCCCCACCATCGATAACTTTAAATCTTTAATTTGTTGATGGTTTTGTACACTAGACCACTTAAAGGGTGTATGGAATTCCACATCAAAATAAGCGCCTTCGGATGTTAACCGTACATTTTTAGCCTGAACGTTGTTCGATTCTTTAAAGCCATAGGTTACAATTCGCTTGTTCGTTAATTGAGGCAGAATGGATTGAACATTTTCATCATCTCCACATACTGCACCCAATCCATAAAAGGGTATTTGCTCGATAAAGTTTACAAATGCTTCTTTTAACGTGTCCAAGGTACCGTAATAATTCATATGTTCTGGATCAATATTGGTCGCAACAATCATCGTTGATGGTAAATATTGAAAAGATCCATCGGATTCATCCGCTTCAACAACCATCATATCGCCCTTGCCTAATCGGGCATTCGTCCCAAAACTGTTTAGGATTCCACCACTAATAACCGTTGGGTCGCATTCTGCTTGTTTTAACAACATCGCAACTAAGGACGTGGTCGTGGTTTTCCCGTGACTTCCCCCGACTGAGATTGTCCATTTTAAGCGCATGAGTTCTGCAAGCATTTCAGCACGTTTAACAACGGGTACTTGTAATTTTCGAGCCTGTTGAATTTCTGGGTTTGATTCATTTACAGCTGATGACACAACAACCACGTCAACATCTGATACATTCTCTGCGTGATGTCCAACGATCACATTAATTCCCAAACGCTTTAAACGCGTCACATTATAATTGTCTGAGACATCACTACCTTGGACTTTATATCCCAGATGATGCAAAATTTCTGCAATTCCGCTCATCCCAATACCACCAATGCCCACCAAATGAATTCGTTCTATTGAAAAGGGAGGAGTCCGCATAGTTTATCTGTCCTTATTAAGTTCTGTTTCGATTAAGTTAATAATGTGCTCGGTTGACGTTGTTCGCCCTAAAGCCTTCATGTTTATGGCTGCATCATATAAGAGTTGAGGGTCGTTAATCAAGGTTTCTAATTGATGTGCTAAATAGTCTGATGTAAATTCATGCTGACGAACACACCATCCTGCTTCAGCTTGTTGAATAAGCTGTGCATTTACCCATTGATGATCATCTTTTGCACCTGGAAACGGAACCAAAATAACGGGGCGTCCAATAATTTCTAACTCTGCCAAGGTTGATGCCCCCGACCGTGCAATGACAAGGTGCGCTGTTGAGATTTGTTCTGCCATATTCTCAATAAAATCCACAACTTCTGCCTGGACTCCAGCTTCTTGATACGCAGTGGTTAAATCTTCCACATCGCATTTGGGACATTGATGGATAATCGATAACCGATTTCGCAATGATTCGGGTAACTTGGTAAGTGCTTTAGGAATCACCGTTGAGAAGACTTTTGCGCCCTGACTGCCCCCTGTAATTAACACATGTATTTTTTCTTTAGAATCAAACACAGCATAATCAGTTTTACGGAATTCATAAAACGCATCACGAACGGGTGTGCCCGTAACCGTAACGGGTGCTTTTGTATTTACGAACTGTGTGTGATCAAATGATAAGGCAAGGTGCTGAACCTTTTTACTTAGGATACGATTGACTTGACCTAATACTGCGTTTTGTTCATGGAGAATAGTCGGTATCTTTAACCTTTGAGCAACAGCGACGGGTGGAAAAGCAGGGTATCCACCGAACCCAACAACGATCGAAGGTTTCATTACTTTAAACCCACGGTAGACATGATACATGGATCTTAATACGCCCCAACCAAATTTAGCCATCCCCGCAAAGCTATTTTTGCGACGATGCATTGGCAGCACCATTATTTGGACAGATGATGGTAATCGATCAAATTTACGACCCACCTTATCTGTAAGAAAAATGACCTTATACCCTTTTAATGTCAATGCTGTGGCGACAGCTTCTGCCGGGAAAATATGCCCACCCGTGCCACCTGCTGCTAATACAATAGTGGATATCATTTATTTATACTCCATACGATGACGCGTTAATCCTAAAATTAAACCTGTGTGAATCCCCAATGCCAATAGAGATGATCCTCCATAACTGACAAACGGCAACGTCATTCCCTTTGTTGGGATTAAATTGAGTGCAGAGGCCATATTGATGACAGATTGAAATGTGAAGGATACAACCAATCCCACACCTGCAATGATTACAAAGAAGTTGCGTTCGCGGTTAAGTTGAACCAAGGCTCTGAAAAAGATCACCGCAAATACACTGACCAAAATCGCACACACGATTAGACCGAATTCTTCACCCGCAACTGAAAAGATAAAATCAGCATGAGCATCAGGTAAGTGTTTTTTATACACACCTTCACCAGGCCCCTGCCCCCATAATCCACCATTTCGAAAGGCATTCAATGATTTTTCAATTTGATAGGATGCGCCAAATTTATCATCCGTCACAAACAAGAATTTATTCATGCGATCTGACACGTGGGGAAATAAGAAATAGGCACCCACTAAACCTGCTATACCTGAGGCTCCGATCACAGCAATCACCTGAAACGACAACCCTGTCATGAAAAACTGAACTGCCCAAATGGCGGTAATCACCACGGTCATCCCAAGATCTGGCTGTAACAGTAGCAAGAATGCCATAAATCCAAACAATCCCATACTGATCTGCCATGGACGTTTAATATTAAATTGCTTTGCTAAGTGGCTGAATACCCACGCGTTCATAATGCAAAAAACAGGTTTTAAGAATTCTGAGGCTTGTAATGAAAAGCCCCCAATGTTTAACCACCGTCTGGCGCCTTTAATTTCTGTTCCCAACAGTGGCGTTATTAGGAGCAACAACACAACACCTAAAAATGTTATGAGTGAGATCAGTCGCATGTTTTTGAGATTTAGAAAGGAGAAAAAGATCATTAATGCAATAGTGGGAACTAACATCACCACGTGTCGTTTTACAAAGTGAAAGGAGTCTAACCCTAGGCGTTCAGCGACGGGAGGGCTGCCTGCCATCGTTAGCATCACCCCGAAAAACATTAAGACTAAAAAACATATCAACAGAGGGCGATCCACTGACCACCACCATCGACCTAATAAGCTTTTATCCGTTCGAGAAAACAATACCATTTAGTTAGATCCAAACTGTTGTTGAACTAAGTGTTTAAAGACGTGCCCCCGATGTTCAAAGTTTTGGAACTGATCCTGACTTGCACACGCGGGCGATAGTAATACGGTTATCTTATGATCCACCTGATCCAATTCTTTTGCAATCAAATTTATCGCGAGATCTAACGTATCAGCAGTAAAAACCGAAAGTGTGGCATCGTTCAATTCTGCTTGAAACCGCGTTGTAGATTCACCAATTAAGAAGATTTTTTCGACATTATCTAAGTAGGGTAATAGTGGAACGATGCCTGCATCTTTCGCGATTCCGCCAACGATCCAATAGATGTTGGTATATGTTTTGAGCGCCGGCAACGTTGCATCTGCATTGGTTGCTTTACTGTCATTAATGAACAACGCCTTGGGCGTATCCAATATCCGTTCTTGTCGATGAGCCAGACCTGGGTATGATGGCAACAGTTTAAAGAAATCCGCAACATCAATCCCAAGATGTCGACACACCAATAATGCGGCCATAACATTCTGAGCATTATGTGCGCCTGGTAAGGTATCTGGTATGAGACCCAAAACCGTTTTGGATCCATGTGTTGATGAGATGACTTGATGACCCACAGTATACATACCATTTTCGAGGGTATGAACTGCACTGATGGGAATAATATCCGTATGCCCTGCTGTGATAAGGTTATCATACGCTTGCGTGCCACCTGGACAATCAATGCCGACAACTTTCAAACCGCCAGGTTTAACGCAGGTGATTTGAGTTTGTTTGGACAGGATATAATTTTCCATGTTGCCATGGCGATCCAAATGATCGGGCGTAATATTTAATATCACTCCGACATCAAAGGTCATTTTATCCAGAATGTCTAACTGATAGGATGACATTTCAAGGTTAATCACGGCCCCAGAAGGAAGCTTGGGAGCCTCTAACACAGGGATGCCGCTGTTTCCACCTGAAAAATGAGGGATATTAAGCACAGTTAATATATAGTCGATGATCGCATGAGTCGTCGATTTTCCGTTAGTCCCCGTCACCCCAACATATCGATACCCAGAATACTGAACGTGTTGATACCAATATTCAACATCCCCGATATAAGGAATATGATATTGCTGAGCCCGCTGAACAGCCGGATGAGGAGTTGGAAAGGTGGTTGGAATACCTGGGCTTAAGACAAGTTCTTCAACAGCATGCCAAGGAGCTTGATTCGGTGCGACAATTGTACCGCCCATTAATTGAACTTTTTCTTGCAGTGCGGGTGTATCATCCCACGCAATAAAAGGAATTTGGTGTTCTAAAAAATATCGAACGACCGATATCCCTGTTTTACCAAGACCAATAACGTATTTCATAAACGGTTTCCAAGGGCGGCGATACCTAGCGCAACATAGGCTGAGAGCGCAGCAATCGACCAGAACAATTTAACGACCCGTATTTCAGGCCATCCCAAATGTTCAAAATGATGATGAATGGGCGCCATTTTAAAGAACCGCTTACCACCTGTGCGTTTAAAGTAAACCACTTGAATCATGACTGAAACAGTTTCAATCACAAAGATTAACCCTGCAATCGCCAAGAAGATTTCAACTTTAAGGACGATGCTTAAGATGCCTAACAATCCACCTAATGCCAATGATCCGACATCTCCCATAAAGAGTTTAGCCGGAAATAAATTGAAATACAAAAACCCCAAACAACTGCCAATGATGAGTACAATTAAGTTGGCTAAATTAGACATTTGATCGGGGGATAATTTCACCATAAATGAAGGCTGTATCCATAGCATTAATAAGAGAAAGAAACTTAATGTAATGACCACTGGAACCGTTACCAAGCCATCCAAACCATCGGTCAGGTTAACTGCATTTGATGCCCCAATAATCACAAATAGGGCAAATGGAATATATGCATACCATAGGTTTAAGTGAACATCCATCAATGGCAAATACACTGTAAATTGCTGAGCCTCTGGCAGATTGAAATGAACCACCATCCATCCAACGCATGCGATAGCAATTTGCGAGATTAGCTTTTGACGCGGGGTCATTCCACCATACGCATTACGCTTCATCACCTTTTTTAAGTCATCTACAGCACCAATTGCGGCGTATCCAATAAATATAAGCAACACCCCAAGATTCGCCCCACTCCATAACGAGGGTGCAACAAATAAACTTAAGATCACTGGCAATACAATCAGAACACCGCCCATCGTTGATGTCCCTGACTTTGACAAGTGCTGTTTGGGACCATCAGTACGAATGGGTTGCCCAGATGACTGAATGCGTTTAAGCAAGCGGATATAGGGGTATCCAGCACATAGGGATACTAAAAATCCACACATAAAAAAAGTTAATACTGCATTCATCGGAAAAGACCTTAAATTAGGTTAGAAAATTAAGGATATCATATAAAAAAAAACCTTTATTTACAAAAGAAAAAAGCTTAATACTGTAAAAAAGTTATCAGGATTCCCATGAATAAAATTATTCGCATTTATACGCTATTACTTCCCTATTTATGGAACTCTTTTAAAGTTAGGGTCGCAACCCTTTTAACGCTTTTTTTAATTGGAACTGACATTGTTGCAGCAACTTTTTTTCCATACATATGGAAAGATCTTGTTGCAGCTGACATTAAGTCCACACCACTTTCCTGGTTCTTGTGGACGACATTACTGTTATTTGTGTGTTGGACGTTGAAAAAGACTACCCCTCATTTTCGTGAGATTGTTTTTTTTACCGTTACAAATCAAGCCATAAAAAATATTCGACTCAAAACAATCTTAAAAAGCCATTCTATCAGTTTTTTGAATTTAGAAAAATATAACGTACAAGAAATCATTAGCGCAACAACACGAGTTTCTCAAAGCATTCGACAGTTTATGCGCGTTTCATTTATTTCGATTTTCCCAAGCATCAGCAAAGTTATCAGCCTTTCAATTGCATTAATGTTAACGAATAGCCTGTGCTTTGGGATTATTGGCGCAGCATACTGCAGCGTAATTGTTTCTGCGTTTTGCTTAAAATATTATTCCGCCGCAAAAGTTAAAGCATGGCATTTAACGGACACTGTCACCGTCGCTGTAGCTCATAGTTTGCATACAACATCATCGGCACGTTTTAATCTGTCTGCTGAAACTGAACAGCTGGGTCATCTGCTTGATTTGGAGGCCGGAGCATGGGAAAAACATAACATTGCACAGTATGCCTTACATTTAGTTCAAGATTTTATTTTTTATATTGGATCTGGAGTGGCGTTTTCTATAGTGATGATTGATTATGTCAATGGCGTTATCAAACTTGATCAACTGGTTCTGATCTATGGATTGATTTCATCGATGTATTCCCCCCTGTTAGCAATCACCCGCAATATGACTCGTTTTTTTGGAGGCATCATTGATCTAAATAAGACATTGGATATTTTAGGACTTCCCTCTGAAAACAAACACACTCAACTGCTGGACACTCAACCACGTGCGATTCAGCTGAACAACGTGTCTTTTGAATACCCTGAAAAGAAGCCTTTATTAAAAAATATTAGTTTAACGATTAATCCCGGCGACAAAGTTGGTATTTTTGGATCGTCGGGGTCTGGGAAGTCAACGTTATGCCATATTTTGGCAGGTCTGATTCCACCCACCACAGGCGCAGCAACTTATGGGACGACAGGGCTGTATGAGATTCAATCGGAGTCGTTGGGGCAAGTTTTGTATTACATACCGCAAGATCACACTTACAAAGAATTTGAATCCCTTGAACATGAACATGGTGTGGAGTTAAAGAAAAAAGCACTTAGCGGTGGAGAACACCAACGCCATTTAATCCATAAAGCGTTGGAACGAAAGCCCCAAATTATTATTTTGGACGAAACGACAAATGCGTTAGATCGTAAGTCCGTGGATCAATTCATTGATACCGTGTTGCAAACGGTGCCAACCGTCATTATGATCACACATCGTCAAACAACGTTGCGTAAGATGAGTCGTTTTCTTGAGTTAAAAAATGGACATTTAACTGAAGTTTTGTGACGTTGGCAACCTGCGGTTGCATCCGTTAAATTAGATCCGATGTGATGTGAGATGTATTATAGAAAAACACGAGTGAGGTGCAACCTGCGGTTGCATCCGATGGGTTGGATCCGATGTGGTTTGAGACATGTTATTAAGAAACATGAGGTTGGGAGAAGGAACTATGAGGGGGATTTTGACCCATTTCGGGCGTGGGAGGGGTAAGGTTTGAAAATGAAATTGAAATGATTTCGTGTGTAAGTGGTGTTTGGTTCCTTTTTTATTTAGTTGGTTAATTAATTAAACGCACCGAGGCATCCCCTGA
>DITM01000079.1 GCA_002422845.1 Candidatus Paracaedibacteraceae bacterium UBA6184 | reverse complement strand
CTGACAAGCAAGATTTGAACAATCAGAAGCTTGAGATTTTTGAGTTTGCCAAAAAAAATAAGCTTGAAGTGGATGATTTTATCCAAATGACCATTTCAAGTAGAAAAACGAGCAAGGAGCGTCGCATTGATGAAATGCTCCTGACTTTAGAGGATGCCGACACGTTAATCGTTACCGAACTAAGCCGTTTAGGCAGAAGCACCGCTGAGGTTATTGGTTTGGTTAATGAGTTAATAAAAAAACAGGTGCGAGTGATCGCCATCAAACAAAATTTGGATATTAAGAAACATGACATGACATCCAAGGTTATGATCACATTGTTTTCATTATTTTCTGAACTTGAACGAGACTTGATTAGCCTGCGAACCAAAGAAGCACTGGCCAATAAAAAAGCACAGGGTATTCAGTTAGGAAAACCAAAAGGAACCGTTCAAAAAAGTAAATTTGATCAGGACGTTGCTAAAATTAGGGAACTATTAGCTTTAGGTTTATCAGTTAGAAAAATTGCCATTTTTTTAGGCTATAGCAACCATATTGGTCTTAATACTTACGTGAGCAAAAGAAAACTACGTGATGTAGGGAGTTTGGTAAATGCACCTTAATTCTCTGATAGACTATTGTTTATTAGCTCAACAACGGTTGAATAAAAATGGCTATTAAAACAATATCCATTCAAGGCTACCGCTCTATTCAAAACATGCGTCTAACAATGGACGATATCAATGTTATTGTTGGCGCTAATGGTTGCGGTAAAAGTAATTTATATAAAGCAGTTTATTTGCTTGCTAAAGCAGTTAACGGTGAGTTAGCAGAAACACTGGCACATGAAGGTGGTATGCCTTCTGTTTTATGGGCAGGGAAGAAAAAAAAGATAACGCAATCCAAAGCGCCAGTTCGAATGATATTAAGTATCCAAACAGATGATTTTAACTATGAAATCGCTTGTGGATTACCCGAACCTTCACCATCGGTGTTTACGTTTGATCCGGAAGTTAAGACAGAGCATGTATGGCTTGGGGAAACCCGGCGACCGAGTACTACTTTAATCGAGAGACAGGGTCCTAGCGCCTGGATGACTAATCAAGATGGACAACGCATTCCTTATCCAGTTGGTTTATCACGATCAGAGTCAGTGTTATCGCAGTTACAAGATCCTCATTTATATCCTGAGCTATTTTCCTTAAGTAAGGAAATAAAAAAATGGCGATTTTATCATCATTTCCGAACAGACCCTGACTCGCCTATAAGAAGTCCGCAAATTGGAACTCGAACTGAAGTCTTAAGTAATGATGGTTATAACCTTGCAGCCGCCTTGCAAACTATAATTGAAATAGGTAACCACGAGCTGCTGAATGAGTCTGTAAGTAGAGCCTTTCCAGGCTCAAAATTAATAATCAATGTTGATAATAAAATGCGTTTTGACATTCAGTTACAAATGCCAGGTATTTTACGGGCACTGGAAGCCAGAGAGCTTTCGGATGGAACGTTACGGTATTTATGTTTGATTGCGTCGTTATTAAGTCCAAGACCTGCGACACTGCTTGCTTTGAATGAACCTGAAACGAGCTTACATCCTGAGCTAATGCAACCACTTGCTGAATTAATAGCAGCAGCTTCGCAATACTCTCAATTATGGGTGACGACACATTCGCAAGATCTTGCAATGAGGATAGAAAAATTGTCTGGAAACAAACCAGTTAAATTAATACGAACAGAGGCTGGCACACAAATCGATGGTTTAACTCCTTGGGAGCGGCTTCTATAAAAGCGGCTAAAATATAAAATAGCATGAGAAAGTGATGGAAGAAGATAATCAAGGTAAAAAGTATGATCTGATTGCAACTGAGTTTGCAAAGATGAGAGATTCATTCTACCGGGAACAGAAATATTTAGATTTATTGATGTCTTATTTGCAACCAAATGCTCATATTCTTGATATTGGGTGTGGCTCAGGTTATCCAATCGCAGCTTATTTAATTGAGCATGGTTTTCAAGTGACAGGAGTTGATGGGTCCAAAGAGCTATTAAATATTGCTCAAATAAAATGCCCCACATTACATACTATTTGTGGCGATATTCGCACGGTAACAATTGATCATAAATATGATGCGATTCTAGAGTGGTGGTGTCTTTTTCACATACCAAAACATGATCATGCAAAAATGATTTCAAGATTTGGAACGTGGCTAAAACCAGGTGGATTTTTAGAGTTTACAACCGGGGATCATGAATATGCCGACAAATCTAGTGATATGCTCAATCAAGAACTATCGTTTTATAGCCTTGAACCCACATCGTATGAAGAATATCTAAAAGAAAATGGGTTTAAAATTTTGTTACGTGAAAATGATCAGGAACACCATATGGTATGGATTGCTCAAAAACAATAATGTCGTGTGATAAGCATTTATAAAATGCTGTTTATTAAAAATATGAAATTGTAATAAAGGAAAAACTTGTTTACTTACAATGGATTGCATAAAATTTACAGGAACGATTTAAAATCGATTTATTGACTATAGCCTAGACTAGCAAAGGGTTTTAGGGGTGTGCTGGGAAATTTCGTACCTTCCTGAAAAGAACCCCTTTAAGTGGTCAATCATCAGTTGGTGATTCAGATCTTGAAACTTCCTCCCATTTGGATGGGGGCCGAGATGTGGTTGGCGCAAGCTCGTCATCTAAGACAAGCTCTGAGATAACAGCGTATTATCGTGAGGGAATAAGTCACTGTAGAAATGGCGGTAATAATACACAGTCAAATCTAACCGATGACCAATTAAAGGACATTGATGAATTAATCGGCGACTTACAAAAAGAAATTGATTCACGTATCCCATATCCCAATAAAGACAGGAAACAAGATAAAATCGATGCACTGAAGGAATTAAAAGTACAGGCGAGGGGGAAGTCAGTTGCTGACGCAGTGGATTTCATTGATCAGAATTACCCTAACGCTAGAGACGGAGTGATTAGTACCAGAACAAATAAATTGTTGGATGAATTAAAATTCTCCTTAGGTAACGAGGGCAGACTAGAAATCTAACGAGCGCTTGATGAATGTGGTATTGTACGTATGATTTTTTGACAGCAATTGAATTAGCAGCACTCAATTAACGACCGTTTGTTTAGCGAGAGGAGGCATCTATATTCGCAGGTGATCAGCAGACAAAGATCATTAAGAAAGGCCTCAAAAAACCAAAGCTCAGATTGATCCTGCCGTTAATTTTTCAAGTTGTCGTGCTTGAGTGAAATCGCACACATCTGGTTCGGGGCCGAAGTGTTCACTATGTTATAAATTAGTAGACACACGA
>DITM01000001.1 GCA_002422845.1 Candidatus Paracaedibacteraceae bacterium UBA6184 | reverse complement strand
TCGAACATTTGGTTCAGCCTTATGAAAAATTTGAAGAAGATTTTGAGGCCGGTACGGTTGTTAATGGTCTATATGTTTTGTATAAAACAATATTAACCCAAAGGGTGCTTGTAAATCTTTTATGGGATCCTCTGTCTATTTGGTTTGATGGATCTTTAGCTTTTGACCCAAAAAATCCTTACGACTTATACGTTCTGAATTATGATTGTACAATTAGTATGCACCCTTATGATCATAGGGGGGCAGACATACTCTGCACGGATATCGAAATCTATAGACAAACCTTTTTCAAACTTAAAGATAGTTTGTTTGAACATGATTTAGAACTTATGCGAAAAAGATTAAAATATTAAAGAATCTTGAGGTTAGCAATACTACTCTTATTAAGACTATTACAAAATTGAACGTTTCATGCGATGAGATAGGTCTGCGGATAATATTAAACCAATGCTAGTCATCATCGTTAAGGTTGCAGTCCCACCGTATGTCATTAGGGGCAGGGGGACTCCAACGACGGGCATAACACCGATGACCATGCCAATGTTAATAAAAAAGTACAAGAAAAAAGTCATGATTAATCCTGTGACCATCAACCGTGGAAACGTTTGATGAAAACGCAGCGCAATGCGATAACAGCAATAAAATAAGAACGTATATGCGCTAATCAGTAAAACAGCACCAATAAATCCAAATTCTTCTGTAAACGTTGTGAATATAAAATCCGTTTGTTTCTCAGGTAAAAAATCTAATTTGTTTTGAGATCCATTCATAAATCCCTTGCCGAAGATACCTGCTGAACCGACGGCTATTTTAGATTGAATAATGTGATATCCAGTGCCTAATGGGTCATTTTCAGGATTTAAAAATGTCAGGATACGATTCTGTTGATATTCATGTAAATGGTTCCATAAAAATGGAGCAGCCGCAGATGATAAGATAGCAGCGCCAACAAAATACCCCCAATGTAAACCTGCCATAAACACTAAGGTTAAGCCTACAGTTAATAAAATCATTGCTGTTCCCAGATCGGGTTGGCGAAGAACTAACAGAACGGGGACTGCGATGAATGTCATAATGACAAATAAGTGGCTAGATAACTTGGATGTTTTAAAATGAACACTGCTGTAATATCGTGCTAAGGCAAGAACAAGGGTTATTTTTACAATTTCTGAAGGTTGTAATTGAATAAAATATAAATTGATCCATCGTTGGGCTCCCATGCCAATGTGTCCAAACAAATCAACATACACTAACATTAAAAGGCTAGTGATGTATGCGCCATAACTCAGTGACCGCCAGATGTTCCAAGGTGTTAATGCTACGAATAACATCACAGAAAATCCCAAGCAAAAGCGTAACAATTGTTTGGATGACCATTGAGAAAAATCACCTTCAGCAGCAGAGTATAATACGACAAGTCCAATCACACTCAGGAAAGTCGCGCTGCCAATCAGTGACCAGTCTAGTAATTTAAATCGATTGTGCAGTGGAACATATCTCATGGTCTATTGCCTTAAATGGTTGAATGCGGTATTTTAATTCATTATATTGAGTTGTAAAAATGACCATACCAAAAGACGCGAAACATGTCACCAGTGAAAGTATACCTTTTGCTATATCTTATATGTTATTTGCGATGTTTTTATTTACTACTGCGAATACAATTGTAAAATATTTAGGAGGGTTAAATCCAGCTCCAGTACAAATTGTATTCTTTCGCAATCTTATTCCGTTAGTTGGATTAACTATTTACTTTTATATCAAGCATAAAAAAATACCGCCTCTTGATAAGCAAGTCATAAAAAACTTTGGGTTGAGAAGCCTGTTTAGTACGTTTGGTTTAAGCTGCTTGTTTGATGCCTACATGCATGGAAATTTATCAGACGTAACTGCTATTAGCTTTGCGAGTCCTTTATTTATAAGTGTTTTAGCTATTCCTCTATTGCATGAAACTTTAACATGGCAGCGTATCGTCGGGCTTTGTATTGGTTTTGGAGGGGTGCTGGTAATCACTACCCCCTCAGGAAATGTAGATTTATGGCCGGGTGTGTGTGCGTTGTTATATGCATCCAGTGCAGCGTATTTAATGGTGACAGATCGAAGGTTGCGTCACTATTATAGTGGTGTAGAAATTGTTTATTATTTTTCGTTAGGTTGTGTATTAATCAGTGCGATACCAATGTTTCTGTGGTGGAGTTGGCCGTCTAAGATAGAGTGGATTGCCCTAGGAATCATCGGCTTACTAGGAGGATTTGCTCAATTGTGTATTGCCTTAGCCTATCGACGAGCGAGGGCTACATTGGTTGCACAAACAGCCTACGTATCTGTCGTGATAGCAGCCATCTATAATTACTTTCTCTTTGATACGTCTCCAACAGTACGATTGGGTATAGGAGTTGTCATGATCGGAATCGGTGGGGTATATGTTGTATTGCATGAACAAAAACATAAGGTGGCAGGATGAGAATAGCCTTGTATCAGCCTGAAATTGCTCAAAATGTAGGTACTATTTTACGTATGTGTGCTTGTTTAGGGGTATCAGTAGATATCATTGAACCTTGCGGTTTTCCATTTAATTCTCCAAAATTTAAACGTTCTGCAATGGATTATTTGAATCATGTAGAGATTCAACGTCATAATAGTTGGGAAGAATTCTATGCACAGAAAACTGGTCGCTTAGTTCTTTTAACACCTCATACAGACAATATTTATTATGATTATAAATTTGAATCCACGGATGTTTTGATTTTAGGTCAGGAGTCCTGCGGTGTGCCGCAATCTGTAATGGAAAAATCGGATGCATTGTTAAAGATCCCTATGAAAGAAGGAATGAGGTCATTGAATGTTGCCATGGCCGGGGCAATGGTATTATCAGAAGGGCTGCGACAAACATGTTAACTTAGTGACCAAGGATGGAGCC
>DITM01000098.1:51249-54703 GCA_002422845.1 Candidatus Paracaedibacteraceae bacterium UBA6184 | reverse complement strand
GGAGGTGTTTTTTTTACTGCTTCATGGACTCTTAATTTCCTATATATACCCGTATAGGAAAACTCAAACTTACATAGAAATAAAATTTGCGATCAATCTATTATATTTATCAAGTAATTCTTAATCACCCAAAAGCAACAGAATCTCAAAGATGTGGTGCGGATAAGAAACTTGCTAAAGTTGCGTCAATATTAGGGGGTCGTTAATAGGTTAATGATATTCTGTGGATATAAAATTAATATATGAACATAGATCATGAAACACATTGTGACTTTAATTCCAGGGGATGGTATTGGCCCGGAAGTTATTTTTTCTGCTAAAAAAGTGATTGAAGCTACGGGCGTGTCTATCGCTTGGGAAATCTGCGAGGCTGGGGCTGAAACCTTTAAAAAAGAGATTATTACCGGCGTCCCTATTGAAACTATAGACTCTATTAAGCGAAATAAAGTTGCTTTAAAAGGTCCGTTGGAAACCCCAGTTGGATTTGGGGAAAAAAGTGCGAATGTTACCTTGCGAAAGTTATTCGATACTTATGGCAATATCCGACCTGTAAAAAATATTCCTGGCATCAAAGGACCGTATGAACATTACAACATTGATATGGTGATAGTTCGTGAAAATGTAGAAGATTTGTATACGGGGATTGAACATATGCAAACCCCTGATGTGGCGCAGACATTAAAGCTGATTAGCCGTTGGGGGTGTGAGAAAATTGTGCGTCTGGCTTTTGCAATTGCAGAATCAGAGGGACGCCACAAGGTAACGTGTGCAACAAAAGCCAATATCATGAAAATGACGGAAGGCATGATGAAGCGTGTCTTTGAAGAGGTTGCGGTAGAGTTTCCTCATTTAAAATCAGAACACATGATCGTGGATAATTGTGCGCATCAAATGGTCATGAATCCAGAGCAGTTCGATGTGGTTGTGATGACGAACTTGAACGGCGATATTCTCAGTGATTTAGGGTCAGCTTTGGTGGGGGGGCTTGGGATTGCTCCGGGGGCAAACTATGGAGATCAGGTTGCGATTTTTGAAGCTGTGCATGGATCAGCCCCCAATATTGCCGATCAAAATCGAGCAAATCCAACAGCCGTAATTGCATCGTCAATTATGATGTTGCGTCATCTAGGTGAATTTGAAGCAGCTGATATGATTGAAAATGCCTTACATGTCACTATTGCAAATGGTAAGCATTTGACGGAAGATATTTCAAGATCTACGGATTTAGGATCAACAACCGAGTTTACAGATACAGTGATCAATAATCTTGGAAAAACTCATTCTGATTGGACGAAACGTATCTACAATCCTCTAAAATTCAAACCTGTTGCCATGAGTGAAAAAAACGTTGAGCATCGCACTATCGGTATAGATATATTTATTCATTCTGCGGAACATTCATTAACCTTGGGACCTTTGCTTGAAGCGCTTGTTAAAGGTTCAGGGTTTACATTAAAAATGGTCGCGAATCGTGGCGTTCAAGTGTACCCCGATATTGGAGGTCTTGCGGGAGAGGTATCTCCCCATCATCAATGTCGATTTATCAGTACTTTAAACGAGGAAGTTTCAGAAGAGAAACTTGTCAAATTAATTCAAGACATTTCAGTAAAATACACCTGGGTACATACGGAAAGGCTTAGTTTGATTGCCAATAAACCGTCGTATACAAAAGTTCAAGGTGAAGAATAGGTAAAAATATTTCACGAAATTAAGCCATTATTAATACGCCGTAGAGACAATCATAGAAGAAGATACATTTTGGGAGTTTTTTTATGAAAATACGTATAATAGTAGCAGTTATATTGGGTGTTTCGTCGCTGTATGCTGCGACTTCTGAGCCATATTTAGAAGATGAAGAGGCTCAATCCCCTTCAATGAGAACTATTGAAGATGATGAGGGATATGGGACTGCTACTGATGAACCCGCGTTCCTTGCTGTTGTACCAGAGAGAGAAACGTCTGCGTCATCATCAAAGGGCTGTTGCTGGTCCGTTACCACTTGTAAATGCCAGAGATGATGGAGCAGGTTCCATTGAAGTCGTTGTGAGCAATCCAGATACCCACAGATCAATAGATCCATCTAACTATAACAACAGTATGAGGCATTTTTCACTTGTTAATCCAGGGGTTTATTTTGATAGAGATGCTTACTTGAGAGAACATGTACAAGGGTTAGTTGAGTCTGAAAAGAGATTTGGATCAGCAACACGCGCATGTAGATGGTGTAACATTACGTGGAATGGCTTAGGAGGAGCATCAACAGCAACATCTTTAATCATTTCTGCTATTGGGGCCAGTGAATACATAGATCCGCGACTTGCCAATATTTTAACAGTGATTTTAGGTGTCGCGTCAGGTGGATGTATTTGGGCAGGAACACAAGCTAAAAAAGTATCACATCAGTATCATGAAAAGAAAGTTAAAATACAAAGTTCTTTAGGCGTCCCAACGAGATGGCGTGACCCTGAGGTTAATATTGAGATTGATCAATTCAATGGACGCGGCGGACAGCCAACAGCTGCGGGTGCACGTTAATATGGATTGTGAATGGGGAATGAAAAATGTACGCGTTTTAATTCCTCGTTCAACCATAAGCTGCCTTTGATTTCAATATTCATCATTTGACGTTGTATATCAACGTTTAAGATAGTGATTTTAGGGCGCACCAAACGAGGTTCAAAATATCGTAAAGTCCGTTCCAACACAGACTTCCATTCTTTTTGCTTTTCTGGATGCAGCATGTCATCAGGTTCCTGCATACCAAATGCATAAGGTAATCCATAATTTAAAGGTAAATGAGTTGCTCGTTTTGATTTTGGTAAAATGCATCGCGTGTTTAACAATTGTTCAATTTCATGCACAATATTTTTAATATACGCTTTTTCATCTAAATAAATCGATGATTTCGTTTCCGGCAAATCATCACGGATTAAATCAAATAAGTTTTTTTTCGCAACATACATTTTATACCTCTGATCATAGAATACGGTATGGAAGATTAAAATTTGGTTAACCAGGGTGGCAACGTGCCGTTGCACCAGGGATGATCCCTGGACCCATTAGGCAACGTGTGACGTTGCATCCGATGGGTGGAATCAGAAGTGATGTGAGACGTGTTATAAGAAGACGGGAGGGATTTGACGCAGCAATGTGTCGTTGCATGCGATAGGTTGAATCAGAAGGGATGTGAGACGTGTTATAAGAAACATGAGGAGAATCCGTGGGAAGTGTATTTCGCGAAACCCATTGGGTTGGATCAGATGTGAATTTGAGACGCGTTATTAAGCACACGAGGAGAGAGTGTTTTGAACCCAATACGGGCGTGGGAGACATGAGGGGAATTTTGACCCATTTCGGGCTCAGGAGTGGTAAGGTTTTTTGTGAATTTGAAATGATTTCGTGTGTAAGTGGTAGTATTCCTTTGAATAGTAGTCGTTGTTAAAGTGGTTTACTT
>DITM01000098.1:0-51185 GCA_002422845.1 Candidatus Paracaedibacteraceae bacterium UBA6184 | reverse complement strand
GAAAGATTCAAAGACATAGAACGAAAAAAGGCTATCCACCAAACAGTGGATAGCCTTTTCGCAATTCTAGTTATTAGTATACAAAGTGATTTTGAAGTGTCAAGAACAATGTATGTTTAATTATATCCAAATCTACTACGCAAAGCGGTTGCTCTGTCCATATATTCTTTACGTTTATCAGATCCATCAGGATATTTAGACCCAAGTTCTTTTAATGCCTCTACTGCAATGTGAATAATAGTTGGTGTTGCAGTTTTATTATATGCAGCTCGTTCATAGAGTTCTGCGGCTGTTTGATAATACTTAGCACTTTCAGCAGATCCTGATGGAGATAAAGATCCAAGATTACTGGATCCTGATGCTTTAAGGAGCTTATCCTTTGCTGTTTCTCCTACATGAGTTGCTAATCGTTCATAGAGTCTTCGAGCACTATCATGAATTTGGGTACGTTTAACTGATGTTTCACGATATTTATATCCAAGATCGCGTAATCCATCTGCTGCATCTCGAATATCATCTAGTTTTGCAGTTGGATGATTTGCACATTTTTCATAGAGTATTGCGGCTTCTGCATAGTATTTAGATCCAAGTTTTATTAAGCTGTTTGCTGCCGATTCACGATCAGATGGGAGTTGCATCAAGATGATCTGTAGCTTTTTTATAGACTGCAGCGGCTCTTTGTGTGAGGGTAACTTTGCGTAATCCGTCTGCTGCAAATATAATTTGATATGGTTTTACATTTAGCTTATTGGCACTTAGTTCAAAGAGTACTGCGGATCTGTCATGATATTTCGATCCAAGACCGGCTAATCCATGTGCTGCCCATTGAAGATTAGAATATTCTATCTTATCTCTATTTGCAAATCGTTCGTAGACTTCTGCAGCTCTGTCAGTGAGTCCAAGAGCTTTTAAATTATCTGTTACAGATCGAGTGTCTTGAACAGTGTCAGTTGGATAATCAGCCGCTTTTTTATAGAGTGTTAAAGCTCTGTCAGCGAGTCCAAGTTGTTTTAATGCATCTGCTGCCGTTAGAATATTAGCAACCATACCTGAGCCTGGAGTTGGATAATCTGCAGATTTTTCAAAGAGTACTGCGGCTCTGTCATGATATTTCGATCCAAGAGCTTTTAATGACTGTGCTGCCCATAAACGAGCATATGGGCTTGCGTTGGGTAATATGCCTTCTAATATAAATCGGCGAGTGTTAGAAGTTATTGATCCTTTAATGAAAGTAACAAGAGCTTTATGTTCATCATCACTGATCTTCTTTTGCCAAAGCTCTGTTGTAAAGGCGGTATTCAATATCTTATCAAGTGGATCGTTTATAAGCATGCTCTGAATCTGAGCTGTTAAAGAAAGTTTAGGATTTGATTCGGCTGTTGCAAGAGCATTAGTTGTTGATTCATTGAAACCAGGCATTTGATCTGTAGCGAAAGCAGTGGGTAAGGTAAGTACTGTTGTCATTAGTAGTGATTGAAGTACGTGTTTCATAATGTAGCTCCTATAATTCATATAATGAGTATACAGTGCTTTTGTCAAAAAGTCAAATAAGCATGTTTTTGAGACTGAAGAAGGGGGGGGGCGCCCTGAGAATTGTTGTTGATTGAGTTATATTCGATGTGTTCTGGGTACACGTTATAAAGCGGACTGACTTCATCATCAATAACTTGAAAATCTCATTTTCTTTAACGAAGGGTATATTGCAGAGCGATTTGTATCGTTAACTGCCGCATACTGAGTGCAACGTCACGTTGCCTTGAGCCGCAGAGATTCGGAGTTGGGGGCTAACCCAAATGTGTCAGAACACATGGGATATAATCTAGGGCTAAATTGGGATTATTCGATTTTCAAAAAAAAGAGTCAAAGTTGACTAAGAGAAAACTTTTAAATACAGTAGGGCTATCGTTAATGTTAGGCTTGACACGCTTTACTACAGCATCAGCTTTACCTGATGAAGAAGGAATAATGCCAAGCAAGATGACTAGCCCGATATGAATTAGCACTAAGAGAAAAGGATCCTAAAATCGCTATTGATCTTCAAAAAGAGAGCTATAAGATAGTAACAGATTCTGACCTTTTGTGGCAGATGATGGCGACATTAGATTGCGTTAGAACACATAAAATCAAATGCATTAAAGGCAAATATTGGGTTTGGAAATAGTGACGATTTAGCTGAGCCCTGCTTCATTTGATCGAAGATGCTAATGCGAATAAGACTGAATAATGTAAACGGAAATGAAGAAAAGTTCCTTCAGGAGATTTTTCGTGTTGATCTAAAATTATTTTAGATGGCAGCGAGAAGGATCCTGTTGTGTTAAGTTTTATGCTTAAACATCGGGGAGAACAGTTTAGTCATCATCAGTGAAAATGCACCGTTGCCGAATACGTTTGTTGTGGTGCTAAAAGGATCAACAAGAACATACAATGACATCATGAGGGCTGACATTTCAGGAGTGAATCCTAAATGATCTTGCAAAATAGGGATCGCAATCACAACGCTGCCGCCGGGGATTGCAGCCACTGTAAATTTAGCCATAATCAAAAAGAATGCAAACACAGAGTACGACCAAAGGGACGGGAATGGCTGTCCAAAATACATCATCACAGTCATTGCCATAATGGGGATCGCAATTCCAACGCCCATTAAATGGATGTTGACGGTGGATGTTAAAATACCTTGAGTCAGGCGAATATTGTTGGATGTTTTGTGTGCGCAGTCTAGTGTTGTAGGGTATGCAGCCATACTGGACATGGTTGAAAATGCCGTAATCGCAGCAGGAAAGAATGCTTGCATGGTTTTATAAGCTTTGACAATATTTCCCTTAGCTAGGATGGTATACATTACGGTGATGTAAAGGATCATCGTAATCAATATAACGATAAATACTTTGCCGTAGACAACAATCATTTGTTCCAGTAAGTCTTCTTTTTGCAATTTTAGCATGAATCCAAAAATGAATAATGGAATGATGGGAGTGAGTGTTTTTCTGAGAATTCGAACTGAGGTTTCTCGTGCTTTTTTAAACCCGGTAATCAGGCGTTGATTTTGAAGAAATGCTAATATAATTCCCACGGCGAGACCGGCTAATAATGCGATGTTGTTATCAACGATCTTTTTTATGGGAAGCCAAAACATTGCGTTAATAGAAGTGGTTGCCGTCAAGTTTAATGTATGTTGAGTGGTATCAATAATTAAAGGATGCAACAGGCTAAACATACCATAGGAATAAAATGTCACCACAGTGTTGGACGCAATAATGCACCCAATAAGCCCAGTAACAAATAAGATGACCCCTGAATTGAATTCAACAAGAAACGCCGTCATGAAAATGAAAATAACGATAGGAAGCACCAAAACTAAAATTTCTTTGATCAGAGAGCTAATCGTATAAAAAAAAGTTACAATGGAGGCATCAACGCTGTTTCCAAACAAGTAAACGCCAACAAGAATTGCGATAATCACAAAGGGCAACTTTATACGCATGGGATATTCCAAAAATTAAAGAAATTATAGTAAAAACAAGCCTAAAAAGCAATGATTTTAGTATAAATTGCAGGAGATTAATCTTGTTTTTTTACAAACGGCAAAGTGTAAAGAATAAAAAAGCCCACTATTGCAGTGGGCTTTTTTATTGGAGGGTTATTGATATTTGCGCTTGTGCGCTGCTTCTGCAGCGGCTTTTTCATTTTCTGTTCTGAGGGCTTTTTCTAAAGCTGCAACACTTGTTGTTGGAACCAAAGGTTCGAAGTGTCCAAAACCACGAGCGGATAGATCAAGGATGTAAACGTCTGTTAATCCTGTTTTTGCAGATTTAATTTGAGAGTCAGTATCTTCGATTAAGACACCATCAAAATCTGTAAAAAAGCGTACATTAAATCCTAGAGCGAATCCGATTAATTTAAGATGTTTGTGTGCTAAGCTTTCCCCTATATTTTGTAAAAAATGATGTTGAGTTCTTAAATAGTCAGCATCTGTTGTGTCAAAACGATTTTCAGCTAGGTATTGTTCAATAAGTTTTCTAGCTTCGTCTCTGGTGATACTTACTGGCAATGATAGTAGGCCACAATCGCCAAGAGCAGCTGTTTTAAAATGTGCGACTTTGTGTCCTTCTAAATCATACTGTTTGCGTCCTTTTAGGAGAGCATTAGTATTAGGTATTGCCGAAGCTGCAGAGGGTCGTGAAGCGGATGTTGCAGTTTCTTTTATTTTTTTAATAGCCGCGTCTACTGCTGTCTTTTCTTTTGGATTCGTTAGGGTTTTTGCCAATAGTTCTAATTGCATAATGCTTAAAGTAGCCAAAGCGGCTTGAACTTTATCATTTTTTCCAATGTAATCCATGACACTTGCTTGGGCATTGCAAAGGTTCAATAAAGCGGCTAAGTAGTCTGAGTCTGAGTCTGATGCAATGATTTTTGCAATATCTGTAAGCGGTGATGATGGAGAATGGTTTGAGGGCGCTAAATCTTGATAAACAACCATTGGATCTGAAGATGCTGCCGGAGTATTTTTTCCGAGCTCTGCAGAAATTAAAGATGACATTTTCCTTAATTCAAATGGCGTTAGAGTTGCGAGTACGGAGTGCACCATCACTGAGTTTCCGCCTAAATTAGCAGTGACTGGATCGCCTGAGAATTCTGCAAGATGTCGTAAAAGTACAACGTTATTGGAAATTTGAGTGGCCATGACCTCTGTATTAAATGAGTCGGCTCCGTGTATTATTGAAGTGTATCCGACAAGGGTTGCAGTTATTAAGGCCTGTAGTTTCATTGTGATATTTCCTTGGATTATAATCATAGTACTTTATTAAGGTCGGAATGCACAAATGTCAAGTTTTTTTGCATTAAAATTTGTATTAATTTTTATATGATCAGTCTTGACTTTTTTATAAAAAAACGTAACTTATATGTGGGCCTGTAGTTCAGATGGTTAGAACACGCCGCTCATAACGGTGATGTCGCGGGTTCGATTCCTGCCAGGCCCACCATCGTGGAGCGATTATGGATATTATTGTTTTTGCAATTATTGCAATCGGGTTGTGTTATCGATTGTATACCGTGTTAGGGCGTGATGACGGTCCTATCCCTCAGAAGGTTGTTTCTGATGTACCCAAACCTGCTATTCAAAAAGTAAATTCACGTGATAAACTGGATCAGTTGTTGCGTCGATATAACATTCCTTTATTCTTGAAACCTGCATTTTCTGCCATTTTGTTAAAAGATCCAACGTTTGATTTTAAAGATTTTTTGGAAGGGGCAGAGGGCGCTTATGAGTTAATATTAAGTCATGCGTTTCAAGGTGATTTAGATAAAATTCAAAGCTATATCACCCCTGCTGTAAAAGCTTATTTAAGTCAGCTGCCACCCTTAGAACGTTTTCGCATTAAAGTTATCGCTGCCGATATTGTTGGAGCAGAGGTCGACATTCCAAATGCGTCGATTACTGTACAGTTTAAATCGACTGTAAAAGATGCCCAACGATTAGAAGATTGGGTGTTCGCACGAGATTTAGAGAGCGAAGATCCGACGTGGATTCTGAAAGAAATAATGACGATTAGTGCTGCTTAGCTGAGGTAAAAGCGCAGCGTTAAAATCCCTATCTTGGCCGAAAGCAACCGAGTGTTACGGGATTTTTTCTTTGGATCGCACGGCTTAATAGGTATAGATTTCATTTGCCGCTATTGCTGCTATCCATCTTGAGGGCAAGCCCTAAAGTTTTGCGAGAGGCGCTATAAACAGTTTAGCCTAGATCTTTTTTTGCTTTAAAAAAGTGGAGAGGGTTGAGTGAGGTTGGTATTATATGTTGGGCTATATTTACAAATGTGGTAAAATCTGCGAACTATTGATTTCAAGTTTTCACCTATTAAGGACTTCAAAGTGATTTTATTGCAAAATATTTCTAAAGCGTATGGTCGAAACACCCTTTTAAAAAGCATTTCATATCACTGTCCAAGTCAGGGGCGTATTGCTCTGATTGGTAATAATGGTGCAGGAAAAACGACTCTTTTGAACATATTGTGTGGTCTTGATAATGACTATGAAGGTTCAATGATTAAGCCAAAGGCGCTGCGCTTAGGCTATCTTCCTCAAATTGCCAACCCCACACCTAAAGATACTATTTTGGCTGAAGCCTTAAGTGGGGCTTTGGATTTAAATGCGGTGATCGAAGAGCGTGATGCGATTCTTGAGCAAATGGCAATAGATTGTGATCAGAAAATTTTTGATCGGTATGAGCGCCTTGAACAGCAGTTCCAAGATATGGGGGGATATCGAGTTGTTGATGATACCAAGAAAATTTTACAAGGGCTTGGGTTTAAAGAAGAGCAATTTGATGCGCCGGTAGATATTCTGTCGGGTGGGTGGCGGATGCGGTTAGAATTTGTAAAGATGCTTTTAAACAAGCCTAATTTTTTGATTCTTGACGAGCCCACCAACCATTTAGATTTACCCACCATTCTTTGGTTTGAAGAGTATTTAAAAAAATTCGAAGGAACGATTCTGTTTGTGTCGCATGATAAAGATCTTTTGAATCGCCTATCAACCCATGTTTTACATTTGAAGCAAGGTGAAATGACACCGTATGTTGGGAACTTTGATGCTTTTTTAGAATCCTTTGCACTGAAGCAATCTCAACAAGATCACATGGCAAAACAACTTCGTTTGCAGGCGGAGCATATTGAAAAATTCGTAAATACGTTTAGGGCAACCCCAACAAAAGCAAAACAAGTTCAGTCACGACTGAAGATGCTTTCACGCCTTCGTATGTTGGAAGACTCTGTTGAGATTGATGAGATGAAGGACACAATGAGTCTATCATTACGCAACCCATACCCATCCTCAAAAGAAGTCATGAAGGTAGAAGATTTGCGAATTGGATATGATAAACCCTTAACGCGCGCTATGTCGTTTACTATTTTAAGGGGGCAAAAGATCGGTATACTGGGAGCCAATGGACTGGGAAAGTCTACATTGCTTAAAACACTTTTAGGCAAGCATCCAGCCGTCGAGGGTACAGTTTCTTTGGGTGGAAAGTTTAATCCGGGATACTTTGCCCAAGAGCATTTAGAAGGGCTTAATGAAGAGTTATCCATATTGGAAAACGTTACACAAAGTTCGAGAGATGCAACGGAAAATGAGGCGCGAAGCTTATTGGGGAGTTTGGGACTTACAGGAGAAGCGGTCTTTAAGAAAATAAAGATTTTGTCGGGAGGTGAAAAAAGCCGTGTAGCCTTGGCGTCTATGTTGATTAAACGTCCAAATGTACTCTTTTTAGACGAGCCCACCAACCATTTAGATTTATCAGCGTGTGAAAATTTGGCAAATGCATTATCGGTCTTTACTGGTACAGTTATTTTTGTGAGCCATAACCGAGCCTTTATTCATGAAGTTGCCACGCATCAGATTTATTTAACTGAAAAAGGTCAGGTTAGGTTGGAATCCGTGGAACACGATTAAGTCGTTGCCAGCGTTGCTGTGGCGCAGGTTTGCTCCTGCGTGCCTCGTTAGAGGCATTGTGGAGCGAAGGGCGCTGCAGAAAGATAACTCTGATTCGAATATTCCGTGTCAGTTCGGATCAGATCTATCTATTGGATCCAGTATCAAGATGCTGTCCAGGTTTAATCTCAAATCCCTTTAAAAACTCTGGTGTCGATAGCATTTTTCCACCTGGGCGTTGCAATGCTGTGATTGCAAGGACAGTACCGTTTCCGCACGCAATATGAAGCTGATCATTGAGAATAGTTCCAGGCGTTTGGGTGTGATTATCGGGGATAATTTTCAATCCGCCAATTTTTAGGATGATATTGTTATAAGTCGTGAATGCGCCGGGCCACGGTGTGAATGCGCGCAATTGACGGTCTAATTCAACCGCTGTTTTTCGCCAATCCAATTGAGCCATTGATTTATCAATCTTGGGTGCCAGGGTGACGCCTTTGATAGGTTGTGGTGCAGGAGGGTAACGATCAGGAAGATGCAGATAGTCCACGATCATTTTTCCACCTAAGATAGCCAACTCATCAAATAGCATTTGGCTTGTGGTGGTTGGAGTGATGGGGACGGATCGTTTATACAGCATGTCACCGGTATCCATACCAATATCCATTTTCATGATTGTAATTCCAGTTTCAGTATCGCCAGCTAAAATAGAATGTTGAATGGGAGCAGCACCACGCCATAGGGGTAACAATGATCCGTGAATATTAATGCAGCCGAGCGGGGGAATATCTAATACGGGTTGAGGTAAAATAAAGCCATAGGCTGCAACCACGCAGATGTCAGGGTTTAACGCTTGAAGTTCAGCGTAGGCTTCGGGGGAGCGTAAGGTTTTAGGGTAATATACGGGGATGTTGTGGCGTTCGGCAAGTTCATGTGTTGCTGATTTTGTGACTTCATATCCCCGTCCAACGGGTTTGGGGGGTTGAGTATATACGGCCACGACATTCAATTTTGCATCAAGTATTGAGTGTAATGCAGCGGCTGCAAAGGTTGGGGTTCCCATAAAAACGATACGCATGTGTCCTCTGATATTAAGTGGTTGTCAGAGACATATCATAGATTAAGCGGTAAAATCTATAGGCAACGTGTCCGTTGGATCTTGGGCGCAGGTTCGCTCCTGCGTGCCCGTTAGGGCATTGGGGAGCGAAGGGCGCTGCAGTATTAAAATTGAGGACGATGATTTAATTGATCGATAATTGTGGTAATCACATCGGGGCAGAGTCCCGTATATTTTACCATATTTGCCAGTGGGTATCCTTTTTCTAAACAAAAGTCGATGATTCCAATAATAGTTTCTAGTTCCTTTTGATTTAAAGGTTTTTGAGGGGATAGTGTGTCTAGGTAACGTTTCTGGGTTTTGGGTGACCAGGCGGTTAAGTCAATCATTGTGTAAGCCTGTGCAACACTATCTGGCGTTTTTGCGGGAATATCATCCTTCAAATGAGCATGAGTTAAGAATTCAATCCATGCTTTAGTTTCAGGATCAGTAGAGTTTTGAAGGCGGTCTGAACCTAACCCCAGTTGAGTAACACGTTTAATTGTTGGGATATGAGTAGGTTCTTGACTGTCGAAAACGATGGTTCTGTCAAGTTTACTGTGAGGATCCATGACTAAGTTGTAAACGAAGGTGTCATGATCTGTATCTGATGACGGTGTTGAATGAAGCGGAGAGGTGTCTGACCACACATTTTGAGATGTAATTTGAACCTCTGTAAATGGATGGGAGTCTTGGTGTTGTGCAAATTCTAAAAAGCTATTGTGAGCTGCGTTTACATAAGGCCACCATTGGACTTTGCGTAAACCTAAATGAACTGGTTGTAAAAACATATGGCAACAAAAACGCTGAAAAAGAGTGGAGTTTTTTGTTAATATATTCATGGCTGAAGGGTGTGTAGCGTGTGCAAAACGGTGGGTAATTTTGGGAGAAACAACCTGCTTGATAGCTCCGTTCATTCCATTAATAGAGCCTTTGCAGGGTAAATGATGTGCGGCAGATCCTATGGATAAAAAGCAATTGATGACGACTAAATATCTGAGTGTTGTTGGAATAAAATTCATGATCACCTTGAACTATAATAATGTATGGGTAGATGTAATATAGAGATTCAAGATCGTCAAGATAAAAGACGAGGTAAAACATACATTAGTCGTCAAAAAAAATGGCTTTTTGTTGAAAAAAATGATAGGTTAATTTAACTATTTATAAAGGAAAAGCCATGGCTGGAAGTATTAACAAGGTGACGTTGCTGGGAAATTTAGGCGCAGATCCTGAAGTTCGTATGGGGCAAGATAGTTCTAAAATCGTTACATTCTCTGTTGCGACCTCTGAATTTTGGAATGATAAGCAAAGCGGAGAACGCAAAGAGAAAACCGAATGGCACCGTGTGGTGATTTTTAACGATCGCATTGCTGAAGTTGCAGAAAA
This sequence comes from Candidatus Paracaedibacteraceae bacterium UBA6184, assembly GCA_002422845.1. Lineage (GTDB taxonomy): Bacteria > Pseudomonadota > Alphaproteobacteria > UBA6184 > UBA6184 > Bodonicaedibacter. Next base: position 41,269 of record DITM01000098.1, on the reverse strand, counting down.
GTATTTGCGCAAAGGATCTAAGGTTTATTTAGAAGGTCAGCTGCAAACACGTCAATGGAAAGATAATACTGGCGTTGATCGGTATACTACGGAAATTGTGATTTCTCGTTTTAAAGGTGAATTGGTCTTGGTTGATAGCCGCAATGGATCATCCGGTGGTTCAGACTCTTTCGGATCTGATAATGGATTTTCGTCTCAATCAAGTTCATCTGGATTTGGCGGACAATCTATGCAACAGGCATCTAGGCCTTCAACGCAAGCTCAGCCAAAAAATAGCTTTGGCATTGATGATGAAATTCCGTTCTAAATTTATTAACTAACGCATTGGATGTATTGTGAGCGATAAAAAGAATTCGGTATTGGATACGGATATTCGTGCTGTATCTATTGAACATGAAATGAAAAGTTCCTATTTAGATTATGCGATGAGCGTAATCGTGGGACGTGCCTTACCTGATATACGCGACGGATTGAAACCAGTTCATCGACGTATTTTATTTTCGATGAAACAAGATGGGTATGATTACAACAAACCCTTTAAAAAGTCAGCCTATATCGTCGGAGGCGTGATGGCGAGGTTTCACCCGCATGGTGACTCGGCTATTTATCATTCGATGGTGCGTATGGCTCAATCGTTCTCATTGCGAGTGCCATTGATTCAAGGGCAAGGTAACTTTGGTTCGATGGATGGTGATCCACCCGCATCATTCCGTTATACGGAAGCCCGTATGTCTAAAGCAGCACATGCGATGACGGAGGACATTGATAAAGATACTGTGAATTTCCGTCCAAACTATGACGAAACATTGTTAGAACCATCAGTATTGCCTGCGCGATTCCCAAATTTGTTGGTCAATGGTGCTGAAGGTATTGCTGTGGGGATGGCGACAAGTGTTCCAACGCATAACCTGAGTGAAGTCATTGATGCCTGCTGTACGTTTGTGGATAATCGGGACATTGCCATTGAAGAATTAATGGAACATATTAAAGGCCCAGATTTCCCAACCGGTGGAATTATCATGGGTCGTTCTATTATTTTGCAAGCCTATCGCACAGGTAGAGGCAGCATTATTGTTCGTGGACGTACAGAGATTGAGGAAATTCGCAAAGGTCGTATGGCCATTATTGTTAGCGAAATTCCCTATCAAGTGAACAAAGCCAAAATGGTTGAGCGTATCGCTGAAACCGTTAAATTAAAGATTATTGAAGGCATTTCTGAAATTCGAGACGAATCAAACCGTACCGGTGTGCGCGTGGTCGTTGAGTTGAAGAAAGATGCTTCACCTGAAGTGGTGTTGAATCAGCTGTTTAAGTTTACACCCTTGCAAACCAGCATTAGCTTTAACGTATTGGCGTTGTATAACAATCGCCCAGAATTATTGAATCTTCAACAGATCATTAAAGCCTTTGTGGAATTCCGCGAAGAAGTCATTACGCGACGTTCAAGATTCTTGCTGCGTAGAGCGCGTGAAAAAGCAAACCTGTTGGTGGGGCTTGGTGTTGCGGTTGCAAACATTGATGAAGTGATTCGCATCATTCGTGCGGCACCTGATCCAAAAGTTGCGAAAGAAAACTTGCTGGCTCGTGAATGGGATACAAAAGACATTGCGCCGTTTATTCAATTGGTGACCGGCGAAGAAGTCTTGGTTAAAACGTATCAGATGTCTGAAGAGCAAGCCAAGGCAATTTTAGATTTGCGTTTACACCGTTTAACTGGATTAGAACGCGAAAAAATATTAGATGATTTGAAAGAAATTGTTGCTGAAATCGAACGTTTGTTAGACATATTGTCGGATAAAGCTGTTTTATATGCGTTGTTAAAACAGGAAATGATTGAGGTCAAAGAGCAATTCGGAACACCACGTAAAACTGAGATTCAAGAAGGCGAATTTGAACATGATATCGAAGACCTGATTGAACGTGAAGACATGGTTGTAACGGTTACGATGAGTGGATATATTCGTCGTTCATCATTATTATTGTACCGTGCACAACGCCGTGGTGGAAAAGGTCGATCCGGAATGGCGACCCGTGATGAAGATGCGGTACAAGATATCTTTGTGGCCAATACACATACACCCTTGTTGTTCTTTACGACGCATGGGCAGTGTTACAAATTAAAGGTATATCGTTTACCCGAAGGTTCATTGCAATCTCGTGGTAAAGCCTTGGTGAACTTGCTGCCATTGGAACAAGGTGAGCGTATTGCGACGATCATGCCAATGCCAGAGGATGAAGCAGAATGGGCAAACATGTTCATTATGTTCTCGACTAATCGTGGTAATGTTCGACGCAACCGATTGAGTGACTTTACCCAAATTCGATCATCGGGTAAAAAAGCCATTCGTTTAGATGAGGGTGAAAACTTAATCGCTGTTCAACCTTGTTATGATACTCAAGATGTATTGTTGGCATCGCGTGATGGTAAATCAATTCGATTCTCTGTCACGGACATTCGTGTGTTTTCTGGTCGTGATTCAAATGGCGTTAGAGCCATTAGATTAGCGGGCGATAATGAAGTGGTGTCAATGTCACTGTTGAACAGCATTGATTTCACAATCGAAGAGCGTAATGCGTATTTGAAAATGCGTCGATTGGATGATGATTCTGTTGCTGACGATGATGAAGAATCAACAGCAGACGTTACCTTAACCGACGAGCGTTACAAAGAGTTGCAAGGTAAAGAAGAGTTCATCTTAACCCTTACAGATAAAGGCTATGCTAAGCGTACGTCATCGTATGAATATCGTGTGACGCACCGTGGCGGGCAGGGACTTACAAACATTGGATTGTCGGCTAAAAACGGTAAAGTGATCAGTTCATTCCCAGTGGGGCATGGCGATGATATCGTCTTGATGTCCGATGCGAGCACAACGATTCGTTGCCCTGTTGAAGGCGTTCGCATTTGTGGACGAACATCCCAAGGTGTGATCGTGATTCGAGTGGCTGACAACGAAAAGGTTATCTCAACGACCCGTTTGGACGAATCAAAAATTGTCCAAGATGACGTGGTGGAAGATATCGAGGTAAGTATCGAAGAGTAATACGATACTTACGAAAAAGCCCCGCTCAATTAATTTTGGGCGGGGCTTTTTTATGTCTTTAAGTGTCTGAGTTATTTAGTTAAAAAAGCGTGAGCTGTTTGAACGCCTTCAGCAATGACTGCTCCAAGGTTATACAGTACTTTACCGCTAAACCAGAATACTTTTGCTAAAGTAATCCCTAAGTTTACAGCGCTATTTCCGATATTTGCAATGGGTGCAACTAAACTAATTACCCCATTTAAAACTTCGGCAACGGCTAGTGTACTTTCTTTTAAAGCTTTTTCAATTTCATATAAATTTGCTTTAAGTTCTGCAGTATGAGTTAAAGGTTTTACTTCCTCGATTGCTACACCTTCTTCAGCAGTGTTAGTTTCTGCTTCGGTTTCAGTAGACGCATTTTGAGTGCTTGTTCCTGTTGTTACAGCAGAACTGGCTAAAGTGCTTGCTTCTCTGTTTAGTACATCTAGAGCTCTGATTTCATGGATTGTAGAACCACCTAGAGAACCTGAATCGTTAAGAAGGTCTAGATGTGCATTAACATCAACTACACCTAAGAGTAATGCAGTTGTTAGTCCAATAGCGTGTAAAGATAATCTCATAATTTTAAACTTCCTATTAATCCTTAACAAGGTTATAGGGGGAGTTGAAAATAAAGTCAACTATGTTTACACAAAATTAAGAATTATATTTTTTTAGCCCAGCCGCCTTGAGTTTGTTCTTCCCAAACGGTGAGGTCTCCGATGGATTGAGCCCATTGAGTGGAGTGTATTGACCAATCAGGATCTAATATTAACACTTTTTCAAATTGATTTAGATGAGTGGGACGGAGGGTGTTGATTAAGATAAGTACGTGTGCGCCATTTGGGTTTTCATCGGTGCACGTTAGCCAAATGGGTTGGTAAGATGGGTTGCCATCTTCGGCCGTTCCATGGGGAAGGAGTTCTGATTTAGAATATGTCCATAGGAACGTATCGATGGTTTTGAGTTGATCTTCCGAAGGTGCCATCACCACGGCACGTTGTCCTGAGGCTAAGATTTTTTCTAAAAGCTTAGGAAGTACTTTTTCTAACGGACTAATACTGTGGTGATAGCCAACAATCTGCATGAGGTTATTTGCCTTCGTAATACGTTGCAACCAGTTGATCCAATAAACGAACCCCGAATCCAGAGGCGCCGGCAGAGCATAGATCACGGGCTTTGTTTGCCCAAGCCATGCCGGCGATATCTAAGTGAGCCCATGGATGATCGTTCACAAACCGTTGTAAGAATTGAGCGGCGGTGATGCTGCCACCCGTGCCAGAGTCACCAACGTTTTTCATATCAGCAACCGTTGAGTTGATGGCTTTGTCATAGGCATCACCCAATGGCATGCGCCATAATTTTTCGCCACTTGTTTGACCAATTTTGAATAGGCGTTCTGCCAGTTCGTCATTGTTCGAGAATAATCCAGCGTGTTCTTGACCAAGGGCAACAACAATCGCACCGGTTAACGTGGCAAGATCGATCATAAATTGAGGTTTAAAGCGATCTTGTGTATACCACAATGCATCGGCTAATACCATGCGGCCTTCGGCATCGGTGTTTTGACATTCAATGGTTTGTCCAGACATGCTGACCCAAACATCGCCGGGGCGTTGAGCGTTTCCTGACGGCATGTTTTCAGCAAGACCCGCAACGCCAACCACATTGACGTTTGCTTTTCGGCTGGCCAAAGCTTTCATCAGCCCAAGGACAACGCCGGCACCTGCCATGTCGTATTTCATATCGTGCATGCGATCAGCGGGTTTAATACTGATTCCGCCCGTGTCAAAGGTAACGCCTTTACCCACAAAGGCAACTGGAGCCTCGCCTGATTTTCCGCCATTCCAGCGCATCACGCAAAGTTTTGATTCACGCACACTGCCTTGACCCACGGCCAATAGAGAGTTCATTCCTAGTTCTTGCATTTCATCTTCGCCAAGGATTTCAATTTCAACCCCTAACTGACGAAGTTCTTTTGCACGATCGCAAAACGTTTCTGGATACAAAATGTTTGGAAGTTCTGACACAACGTCACGGGTTAAAAAGACACCGTCAGTTACACTTGCAAAATCAGCATAGGCTGTTTCAAGTTCAGTAACATTATCATAGGCGATGTTAAGTGTTTTGAAAACGCGCTTAGATTTCGTTTTTTCAGTTGTGAAATATTTATCGAAACTCCAACTGCGAAGTCGTGCCCCAGTTGCAATCAATGCCGCTTGACGAGGGGTAAGCCCTGAAAACAATGCAAACCCATTGATTTCTTTACCCCCTAATAAAGACGAAGCTAAGGCTCCACCAATAGTTTGGAGTTCATAATCAGTGAGCTTTTCTTTTTCACCCAATCCGATAACGATGATACGATTATACGCAATATCAACAGGCGCAATCATGTCCATGACGTCTTTGGGTTTTCCCTTAAAGTCTTTTGCTTTAGCAGCCTTTGTAATGAGGCTGAGTATGTCTTTGCTAAGATCATTGCCGTGAGTTTGTATAGTTCCATCGGTAAACATACCCACAACAATTACTGAATTTTCGGTGGGTTTAAACTCTGGTTGAAACCTCAATTCCATTTTATCTATCCTTATTTTTTTGATGACTTAATACCATTTTGTTGATTATTTCTTTTTAAGCGGGATAAATCAAGTCTTATCAGTGAATTTAACGAATGTTAATTACCAGACCATCATAAGCTGGGCGAATGTGATCGGGAAGTTGTTTACAGAGTGTATCGTAATCGAGATCTTTACTCATTTGAGTAAAATACGCTTGCCTTGGTTTTACGCGATCAATCCATTCTAGGGTTTTATCTAAATGAGCATGAACATTTGATGGGGTCATGCGTAGGCAATCGACCACCCATATGTCAACGCCTTCTAATGCTTTGAACGCAATATCATCCAGATTTACGGCATCCGTTGAATAGGCAAAATCATCAATCCTGAATCCTAAAGTAGTAATAGTTCCATGATCTTGCAAGAACGGCTTTAACTGAATATCCCCAATGGTGAGTGGCGATAGGTCAATAAGGTGCGGTTCAAGAAATGCATTAAAATCCTTTGGGGTGGCAGCATTCTGTCCAATCCCAAATAAATAAGGGAACCGTTGTTGAAGTTCGTTCATACAGCGTTCGTCGGTATACACAGGAATTGATTTTTGATTATTAAGATAATAAATGAGTCGTAAATCATCGATGCCATGGGTATGGTCAGCATGTTCATGGGTATAGAAAATAGCATCAAAATTTGAAATGTCGTTGTCGAGCAGTTGTTGCCGCATATCCGGGCTGGTATCCACCAACAATCTGGTTGCGTCATATTCAATAAAAATAGAGGATCGAGTGCGGCGATTCTTTGGGTTTTTAGGGTCGCAATTCCCCCAAAGGTTTCCAATGACAGGAACGCCTGCAGAGGCTCCGCATCCTAAAATTGTAACTTTAAAGCTCATCCCATTTCCTTTATCACTGCAATCAAGCTTAATTTACACTATTTTCAAAAGAGTTTGGTAGAATATTTTTGACCAGGGATGATCCCTGGACCCGTTAGGTTAGATTAGATCCGATATGATGTGAGACGCGTTATTAAGAACAGAGTGAAGTAGGTGGATGCAACGGCACGTTGCCGAACCTGCGCTTTAAAGGGATCGGCAGACTTAGGAGCCCTTGCGACGGTCTGCCGGGTGGGTGGGTTGAACAGTGTCATGCGACCAAAGGGAGCGTGCCTATTTAGATCTTATCTGCTTGCTTTTTATGAACATGTGTCAGGACTGATCGGATGCAACTTAATGGATGCAACGGCACGTTGCTTGACAAATTATAGTATGTGTGATAGTATGCATAATCAATACAAAAATGAGGTCTATCATGCAACACCTTAAATCACTTCCCAAAGGATATGTGGGACTGTAATTTTTTGTTGATGCCACGTTAGTTTCATTTGACACTCAATCGCTTAGAATTCAATCCCGCGTAGACCTTAAATCACATCGCTATTTATATAGCTTATTAATTAAGCACAATTTTTCTGCAATAAATTATAGAGAACATTATGTGCACTTATACACAAACGTCAGGGGCAACAGTAACTGTCATTGCGTCTGAAAAAACTTGGATTGAAGACGAAGCGATTCAACAACTTAAAACAACTGCTGCATTAAAAGGAATGAAAAAAGTCGTTGGCTTACCCGATTTGCATCCCGGTAGAGGGACGCCGATTGGGGCAGCTTTTATGTCTAAATCATGGATATATCCTCACTTAGTGGGGAATGATATTGGTTGCGGAATGGGGCTGTGGAAAACAGATTTACCCGTTCATAAATTAAAATTGGATACATGGGTATCTAAATTGGATAATTTGGATGAGTCATGGGAAGGGGATACTTCCGAATGGTTGTCACGTCATCAGTTGGAATCAACTTTGTTTGATCATTCGCTGGGAACGATTGGCGGAGGGAATCATTTTGCAGAATTGCAAAAAATTGAATCGGTACTGGATGAGGATGTGTTTGAAGCTTTAGATCTATCAACAAAACATTTTTATGTATTAGTGCATTCGGGGTCTAGAGGTTTGGGAGAATTCATTTTACGAAACCATAGGGATGCTCACGCTGGAGTGTTGGAAAATTCACCCGAAGCCATTGATTATTTAACGCAACATAATATGGCAGTGAAATGGGCAGGTGCCAACCGAGCCTTGATTGCACATCGATTTCTAAGCTGTTTAAAAGGTGAGGGATCGCAGGTTTTGGATGTCTTTCACAATACCGTTGAACCGTACAGCGAAGACAATGAATCCTATTGGCTGCACCGTAAAGGTGCAACGCCTGCTGATCAGGGGCTTGTCGTGATTCCAGGATCTAGAGGAAGTTTTAGTTACCTTGTAATGCCAACGGGATCTCAGGTTGAAAACGCGTATTCATTGGCGCATGGAGCAGGACGGAAGTGGAAACGTACGGATGCAAAGTCTAAGTTATCGAAATTTCGAATGGATGATTTTACCCATACTGATCTTGGAAGTCGCGTTATATGTGAAGATAAAGATTTGATATTTGAAGAGGCTCCCCAGGCTTATAAGAAAATTGATTCTGTGATAGGTGATCTTGTAACCGTTGGGATCATTAAGGTGATTGCGATTCTTAGACCTGTGATTACGTATAAAACGAGGAGGGGAAAATGAGCCAAGATAACACATTGAGATGGGTTCAAATTACATCAGGTCATGGATCTGCTGAATGCGAATTGGCCGTTAATCATGTATTAGAGTGTCTTCTGAAAGAAGCAATTCAGCAGAATCTGACAGTTGAGGTTTTAGAAAAGGTGCCCGGTGAAAAAGATGGGATCTATCAATCTGTAATGTTAAGTATCAACGGGATTGGTTTGCCTTTATTTTTGAAACAATGGCAGGGAACGGTTCAGTGGGTCTGTGAAAGTCCGTATCGTCCAACGCACAAGCGTAAAAATTGGTTTGTCGGTGTTAATGTATTGGAGGCATTGGAATTTCATAAGGACATTAACATATCAGACTTAAGATTTGAAACGATGCGAGCTTCCGGAGCAGGAGGTCAGCATGTCAATACAACAGACAGTGCAGTTCGCGTGATTCATAGTCCAACGGGGCTTACCGCATTTGCTCAAGAGGAGCGATCGCAACATATGAATAAAAAATTAGCACTTGCTCGGTTAGTTGCCGCGTTTGATGAACGGTCTGCAGCTGCACGATCTGAAAAAAACCATGAGAAACGTAACAAACATTATGAATTAGAGCGTGGAAATTCGATGCGTGTGTTTGTTGGTAAAGACTTTAAGGAAAAGATTCGATAAACGATCTATTTCTAGGGTGGGAAATCGTAGGGAAGCCCCGAAGGGGCTTCATCTCGATTGGGTGGGAAATGAAGAGTCTCCGCAGCGCAGCGAAGGAGTCTATTTAAGTACTTTTGGACACACATTCATAAAATTTTGAGTCGTTTGAGCAACGATGTCTTTGAATGGAAGGTCTTTGAGTTCTGCGACTTTTTCTGCAACATGAACAACATAAGCAGGTTGGTTGGGTTTTCCACGGTACGGCATTGGAGCAAGATAGGGGGAGTCGGTTTCAATCAAGATGCGATCGAGAGGTAGCCATCGAACAATATCTTGAAGTTGAGTTGCCGTTTTGAACGTCACGATTCCTGAAATTGAAATATAGTATCCTAAATCCAAACAGGCTTTAGCCATTTCAGGGCTGCCAGTAAAGCAATGTATGATACCTGTTACTTCTTGGGCGGAGCTGGACTGTAGGTATTTCACCATATCGTTATCAGCATCGCGTGAGTGAATCACCAAGGGAAGGCCTGCGTGCCTGGCGGCATCGATATGAGCCAAAAAGCTTTTGTGTTGAGTGGTTCTATCGCTGTGTTCATAATAATAATCCAATCCTGTTTCACCCAAACTAATCACTTTATCTGTGATTTCAGCCAGTAAGGCGTCCGTGATTTGGGATTGCGATAAGTGTGTAACTTCGGATGATTCATTGGGGTGAACACCAATAGAGCAGTACACATGATCGAATTGATCGGCAATGCCTTTGATCATCGCACTTTCATCTAGCCGTGTTGAAATGGTATGCAGTAAGTGAACATTGGCATCCCATGCAGATTGGACGATATCCTTTAAATCGTTGTTTTTTTGCAGATAATCAAGGTGGCAATGGGTATCAATATACATAGGTTAGCTTTCTGTTTCCAAGGTTCTGCGTGCTGATAGTGCTGTAATCAGAGTGCCAGAGTCTAAATAGTCTAACTCTCCCCCCAAGGGGACGCCGTGAGCGATTGAGGTTATTTTTAGACCTGGGCTTGCAAGTTCAGCCGCCAAATAATGGTTGGTTGTTTGACCTTCTAACGTTACATTCAACGCTAAGGTAAGTTCCAGTGTTTGATTCGATTGAATGCGTTGTTTTAAGTGGGGAATGCGGAGTTCGTCGGGGCCTATCCCATCAAGGGCGGATAGGGTTCCCCCCAAGACGTGGTAAATTCCATGGAAGGCGCCTGAACGTTCAAGTGCCCACAAGTCAGCAACGTGTTCAACGACGCAGAGGTGGGCTTTGTTCCGTCGAGGGTTGCTGCAAATCGTACACGGATTTTCAGTATCCAAATTACCGCATTCGGTGCATTCCGACACATGTTCTGCCGTATGCGCCAGCAGATCGATTAAGGGAAGTAGTTTTTGGTGCTTGTGCTTTAAAAGATATAGCACAAAACGTCGGGCAGAGCGTGGCCCTAACCCCGGCATTTTTGAAAAAAATTTAATCAACCCTTCGATATCTGCGCCAACCATGTTGTATCCTCTATATTAGAATGGTAATTTCATGCCGCCGGGCAAGCCTAGACCGCCAGTTACTTTTTCCATTTCGGATCCTGCCCGAGCATCAATTTTACGTTTTGCATCACTTAATGCAGCAATCAAAAGGTCTTCTAACATTTCTTTGTCATTTGGGTTTAACAATTCTTCAGCAATTGTTATTTTTTTGACGTCGGTTTTGCCATTCATCGTCACTGAGACCATGCCCGCACCCGCAGAGCCTTCTTCGATAATGTTGGCAAGATTGTCTTGCATCTCTTGCATTTTCTTTTGCATTTCTTGAGCTTTTTTCATCATTCCAGCAATATTCATGGTAAGTCCTTATGTCTTCGTTGAATGACAATAAATTATCTGAAAACGGTTTAATTTTCAAGTTATATACGTTATAGACATTAATATGATTGCATGAGCCGCCCAGAGATGCGGAAGTGGGCTTTTATAACATGTGTCGGATGGGTGGGGCGGATGCAACGGCATGTTGTCAGAGGTGAACCTGCACTTAAAGGGATCGGCAGACGTAGGAGCCCTTGCGACGGTCTGCCGGGTGGGCGGGTTGAACATTGTCATGCGACCAAAGGGAGCGTGCCTATTTAGATCTTGTCTGCTTGCTTTTAAGAACATGTCTCGAAACGAATCGGATTTTAACTTACATGTCTCGAAACGAATCGGATTTTAACTTAATGGATGCAACGTCACGTTGCCAGCGTCATGCTGCTTGACCTTTGGAATTTTATCCCTATATACCATCTATATGATGGAGATTAGAATGAACCCTTTATTTACATGTATCGTTGGAATGATGATTGGAACTATCGTACTATTAACGTCTGCGATCTATAAACCGCATGATTTAAGCCTTTTTCAACCAAGTTGTGAAAAAAATGAAAAATATTAAAAAAAATAGATTGACTTATTAAAATGAGTCAGTAATATATTAAATATAATATGCATATTACTATCTCCTCCGGCTCCCGAAAGGGAGCTTTTTTTATGGGTAATAATCGTGCTGAGTTCTTATGTCGTGCTCCCAATTTGGGGGCTTTTTTAGTTTTAAGGAGAAACACATGTGGAATTGGATGACTGGACGAAAAACAGTGGCGCGCCCTCAAATGACGATGCAAAGTCAATTAAAAGCGCAATGGACATCTCGGCAATATACTCCTTTAGTAAAAGAAGGGTATGAGAAAAACGTGATCGTCTATCGATGTGTGACAATGATTGCGCGTGGGATTGCGACGGTGCCGTGGTTGCTGTATGAGGGGGATACGGAGTTATTTACGCATCCATTATTACAGTTATTGCAACATCCAAGCCCTGGGGAATCCGGGGCTTCTTTTTTAGAAAGCTTGGCGACGTCGTTTCTATTATCGGGCAATGCATTTGTGCATCTTGACAGGGATTCTCAGGGTATTCCACAACGATTGAAGACCTTGCGACCCGATCGGGTGAGAGTGATTACGGAAAACGGGCAGGTTGCCGCTTATGATTATACCGTGGAGGGGGCGACGTGTCGATTGCCAACAGAGTGCGTATTTCAGTTAAAATCCGTCCACCCGTTGAATGATTGGTATGGATTAAGCCCCATTGAAGTTGCAGCGATGGCCATTGATCAACATAACGCCGTTAGTACCCATAATTTGGCATTGTTACAAAATGGGGGGCGTCCATCAGGAGTGTTTATTTGGAAAGGCACCGAGGATGGGTGGGGATTAACGGATGAGCAAAAACAATCCATTCGAGATAGTATTACGCAGGTGTATTCCGGGCAAGGTAATGCGGGACGCATCATGGTATTGGAAGGTGATGTTGAATGGAAAGAATTGGGGTTAAGCCCAAAGGATCTTGATTTTTCTGAGGGAAAACACATTGCTGCACGTGAAGTTTCTCAAGCGTTTGGCGTGCCACCCATGTTGGTTGGCGTGCCAGGAGATGCGACATATACCAACTATAAGGAGGCTAGATTCCATTTGTGGGAAGATACGATTTTACTCTTACTGGAACGGTTTCAGCATGCATTTACACAGTTTGTAGCAAAGCAATATGACGAGAATCTAAGGTTTTCCTATGATGTGGATGCCATTGCGGCGCTGGCTCCCCGACGTGAGGCAACATGGCGAAAGCTATCTGATGCATCGTTCTTAAGTGAAAATGAAAAGCGTCAAGCTCTTGGATACAGCCCAAGCAACGCGACGTTGCATCCGATAGATTAGATCCGATAGCGACGTTACCGACTAGGTCGCTTTATGAAACGTGTGTCGGAATGAATCGGATGTAATTTAATGGGTGCAGCACCATGCTGCAAAGGAGATTTTTATGCAAGATGAAGTACGTACAGTGATGATCGAAGGATATGCCAGTATCTTTCATGAGCCGGATCAATTAAAAGATGTGATGATGCCAGGGGCTTTTTCGATAGATAAAATTATCGGTATCCCTGTATTGTGGCAGCATTATCCAACGACTCCCATGGGTAGAGTTGTGGTTGCAGCCGAAGACAAGTTGGGATTGCGGGTGACTTTGGAACTTTGTATGGAAACTCAGATAGGACAAGAGGCCTTTAAATTGATTCAATGTGGCAGTTTAACAGGGTTATCCATTGGGTATACAGCATTAAAATCGGTGCGAGGCGTTGGAGATGTTCGTCGTGTAATACACAAAGTCGCCTTAAAGGAAATATCGATTGTGACATTTCCTGCCCATGCAAAAGCACGCATTTTTAAGAAATAAGACTATGATCTTTCGTATCTATGTTTTTTATCTAGATAAACAGAGTATATTCTATTATAAATAATAGTCTTAAAAATAAGTTAACACGGAGAAGAATAATGAATAAATTTTTATATACTATGTGTGTGTTTGGAGTCGTTTCACAGGTGTCAGCTAGCCATAATGTTGCAGACGAGGCTTTATCTCCCCAAGGGCATCATGGCGCAACGAATGGTGGAATGTGCAATGGCGAGGTTTATGGAAATACGCAGCCTGCAATAGAGTTTCCCCCAGCTGTTAAAGTTGCGAGATTAGGAGCTGATGGAGGTACTTATATCGTCTCTACGATTCCTGTTAGTAGCACGACAAGAGTGGAAGATTTTAAATCTGAATTACTGAGTTCTTTAAGAATTCCTTCGGCTCATCGCTTAATGTGGAATGGTGTAGAGGTTATGAGGGAAAGTGTTAGTGAAGAGGATGGAAGTTTGATCACATTAGCCACTATATTCAAGGGTGTAGGAGAGATACCTGTGATTGATATTATAATGGATAGTGGTCGTTCGCCAATGCTTACACCAACACCACCACTTTTGGAGGGAGAGATATCACCATTGAAATCTCCTAAGGGCGAATAAGAATATTTTCTAAGTACTGTATCAAGGGGAAGAGTGATCTTCCCTTTTTTTATTGAGAGAATGCTTGACTTAATGTGTGCAGATGTGTTTCTTCTACCTTCAATTGTTGGTGGAGAAGACGTATGCACTTGTTGTTTGTATGGTCGCGTTGAATGCGTTCTTTCAATTTCAGGTTAACGCCGCTGAGGACTTTCAGAGTTACCCCAAATACGTGGGTGGTTGAGTGTAGTGCTTAAATTTGAAGGAAGTAAAGAAGAGTTCCCAGAGCTTGGAATACAAATAATACACCAAAATGAAACATTTACCGCTAGAGGGGTGTTAAAGAGCTATCGTTTGGATAACGTTAAACCCTACTTAGGGAACATCCCTGTAGATGTGATCGATAAAAGTAATTGTGGTCAAGAGAAACGCTATACGTTTCCTTGATAAAAGGTAACGATTAAAAAAAGAACCGCCTTTTGGTGGTTTTTTCTTTATGCTAAGGCAATACACAATAAAAATAAGGTGATAAAGATGCGTTTTTTCTTAATTTTATGGTTAGTTATGTATGAACTTCATGCAGCATCACAGATTACAGAGCTTTCGTTTAGTGTCTTTTTAGAAATTAATGGTCAGTTTATTTATCCGGCGGGTCAGTCCGCAGGGAGTTTTGAGAGTAAACCCTTTGAGATGATTGTGAGTGTTAGAGGATTAACACATCAAAACCTAAGGAGAATATTGTTAGATTTTTGTTCGGGCAATTTAAAAATAGCTTCGATTAAGACTATTCAAGCTAGCATAGATCCATTGTTGAAGGATGGAATCGTAATGACGCGTGTTGAAAGTGAAATGACATCAAGCATGGCAAGTCCTGTAGAGGCTGGAAAATCAGTCGTTTTCCCAATTTTATATGATCTTTTAACCTTAAGTAAGAATGACTTAATTGAGCACGTTTATGGCAATATATTACGCGTGAGTATTGAGACGTCAACAGATTCTATTTATACGGTTGGCCATAGGTTACGACAAAGAGAACTAGACCTTTTTAAATAGAGAAATTAACTGAATATTCATAGTGGTAATGAGAAAACTAAAAAGATGTCTATTCTAAAGATAAAAATTTTGACTTTTCGGGTAAGTATGTATACAAATCAATCAATTTATAGTTGAGAAGGGATAACAACGTGAAAGTTCTTTTAAAATTAAGTATTTTTGCCTTGATGTGGGTAAGTCTGGTGAGTGGATCAATTCAGTTGAATATGGACGTAAAACTTGTGAGTAACGGAAGTCCAGTGCACTGTGTTTGCAATCATGGTAATCAAGCATGCTTAAGCGTGTACTATAGTTTTACTCTAGCCCTTGAACACAATAGATACGCAGACAAATCGCTTCAATCTATAATTGAAGCGAATGTAGAAAATCTTATTCATAAATTTCAGCGTGTTGGCGTATTAAATTTCAGATCTAACTTGCAATGTTCTTCACTGCGATTAATCAGAAAAGATTCAGCGCGTGATGACGTAAATATGTGTGCGAGATTATGGCAGGCTCCATTTGCAGAGGTGTTAAATCAATTAGAAATGCTAAAAGACCTAGCGTTAGAAATTAATTTAGTGGAGGTAAAGTATCGCGAGTATTTATGTGATGGAGGTGAATGCCAACGTAGATGATAACCATCATTAATATATAATAATAAGGATTATCATGAGATTTATCTTTATATTAAGTCTTATATTGACCATGAAATGTGTAGTTGGTTCTGAGACAGCTATAACCTTACATGCTGAATCACGTGAGTCTGCACAAAAAAAGGTCTTTCTGTTTAAATTAAAAGTTAATGAGAATATGGTTTTGTTGGATAACAGTAATCCAGCAGTGTTTCAAATTGAGTGTAAATTGTCTGCTTCCAACGTTGAGATATTTTTGGTAATAAAAAGATGTTTAATATCAAGTTTGAAATTAAATGGCGCTAAATTTGAAACAATGACTTTTCTTCTTTTGAATAGACCTCTTCAGGTGCTTAGTTCTAAATTACACAAACCAGAAAAAGGCGTGTCTTGTACATGTATTCCGACGTGTGCATTGATGACGAATGAGTATCCTAAAAAGGCGGTTGAGAGAGGAAAATACATCAATTTTTCAGCCTATTTTCTAGATCTGATGGAGGATGGAAGTTACACATTGCACACAAGAATCAACCCGTCAAAAACAGGTGAATAATACATGATCAAATTAGCTCTAAAAGTATCGATGTTGCTGTGCATGATAGTTTCCGCAAGTTCAGATTTGACAACAGATGATCAATCGTATACTCAGTTGAAATGTATTCATATCCCTGTGTTTTATACTGAAAAAGAGGGAGCATTTAGCCTTAACATTCCGAAATCTGCACACAATCAGACACTGGTTCAGTTTGTGTTTGAAGCCTTATTGGAGGACAGAAAAATCTCATTTTCACCAGCAAAGATTCATATGTTTTTGCACACACGAGACCTTAATGGCAAGTTTCATGTGTTGACGAAGCAAGAAGAAACCGCATTTTGGTCGCGTGTTGCTGAACGAGATAAACAGATCGGTCAGGCAAAAGAGTTAAGCCATTTACCTTTATCATTTGCAGATATATTAAGTCCTTATTTTTTGATCTTGCACGTGGAGGAGTACGTTAGCAAACTATGAAACGAGTGTCTAAGTAACACGTCTAATCAATTCAAAGCACCCTTCGGGGTGCTTTTTTTATTCAAAATTCTACCTTTCGGCGGGCGTTAAGCACGCCGTTAGCGGGAAGCAGGCGTAGGAGCTCTTGCGACGGCCTGCGGGGTGGGTGGGTGAAAATGTCACTTGACCGAAGGGCAAGTGCCCATTTGATCTTACCTTTTCTTTTAACTATATCAATGTTCATAACAGGAGAAACAAATATGACACCATATCTTAATGATCAATCCACAACTGAATTCAAAAACTTTGTTCAAACTGGAGCCGTAAACTGGGAAACAAAGTCCTTAACCAGCGAAAGCGCTGAAGGCGGATTGGTAATGCCTACGGCGATTGGAGATCAAGTAAAATCTAAGGTGGATGCCTTGTCCCCTTTGCGTCAATTGGCGTCCAGCACAACCATTTCTAGCGATAGCTTAGATATCGTTGTTGAGCGCAATTCGCCCAATGTCGGTTGGGTAACAGAAACAGGAACCCGCAATGAAACGGATCCATCTCAGTTAGAAAAACGACGTATCGGAGTACATGAACTGTATGCCAAATTACGATTAAGCCAACGTTTAATTGACGATGCTCAAATCCCAATTGAAGATTGGTTGATGGGGCGTATAGCCTCACAAATGGCGGCCATTGAAAATAAAGGATTCATTCAAGGTGATGGCGTCAATCAACCCAAAGGGTTTTTGAAATATGTAGGAACTAACGTAGCAACGTGGGGGAAACTTCAAACGTTTTCAACGCTTGTCAATGGTGGGTTCATGGATGATGAATCAGCGCTAGAGGTCTTGTTTAAGACATTGGATTCCGTCAAAAGTGAATACTTACATAATGCATGTTGGGTAATGTCCAGGTCGGCTCAATCAAAGCTTCGTCAAATCAAAGATCCTGCAACGGGTCATGTGTTGTGGCATACGGGAAGCGGCCTTGCCGGTGAAGCTTCCAATACATTGTTAGGATATCCAGTAATCATTTCTGATGATATGCCTGCTTTGGATCCATCAAACCCTAGCATTTCTGTGGCCTTTGGTAACTTTGAACAAGGATATCAAATCGTGGATCGCCAGGAATTATCCATTTTGCGTGATCCATACAGTGCAAAACCCTATGTAGAGTTTTACGCAACCCGCAGAGCGATTCGTTGTTGCAGGTCATCGATTGGGGGTTCATGCAGATTGGCCCCCGATAACGTCGGGAATTCGGAGTATTCGCATAGTTGGACGGGGTGGGGTAACGCCAGTTTCTGCGTTAATAGAGGGTATTTGGATGAACTTAATCCGATGCCTGTACGACAGTGATACACCTGATATGTCTATCGTACAGGGTGCCTTAGCTCCATTAAAAGCAATGAAAGTTAAGACTATGGTTTAAACGGTACTGTTGGAGGCAAAGAATCCAGACTACTGTTTTGGCTGAGGTCTACAAGCACGGTTGACGCTATTGATGTTTGAGACCCTTGAGTTGCCTCGGTTGAGAATGGTTCTGCCTCCAGAATTTTAAAACTAACATAGGATAACCTTGCAATGACGGAACAATGTTCGTCGTACTGAGCCTGAATAAGGTGCAGAAGCACATTATTCGAGAGTCCAGGTAAGTTTTCATGACATACGAACGGTTGCAATACCAAGGGAAGTTCAGGGTGTGTGAGTTGACCTGTTGGTTCCAATTGAGCGCACGCATTTTGACGTTCTATTAGGCTTTCTGAAGCAGAGACTGTCGGCATAAAAAAGACAGCACTGGCTGATATATAAATTAATATTTTCATTATGATGAACTTTCCTGTTTGTATGACAAACGTATCAGAAACTAAGTGACCTGAAAATAGATTTCTTCTAAGGAGTGCTTAGTCAGCAGAATGATAGAACTCAAGTTTTCTTATAACAACTTTGCCTCAACTGCGATTGAAGCCTATTTGATACGTAAAACAGAAGGTTTACAAATAAATGAGACTACGGGGTGATTTGTTCTGCTGTTAGCGTAATAGTGACGTTACCACACCCCCCGATATTTGTCACGAATGGCAGTAATTCGTTGGGCACTGGTCTTGGTTTATAAGTTATGGGGCTGAAACGACAGCAAACGCTGACGCCATGGGCGTGTAGATATTGAGATGGCTATGCTGGTTGATAGTTCAAAAACGCTATCCTAAAAGGAAGAGTGGGTAAAGAAATTTTTATAAGCTTACCGGTGTACCGTTCAAAACTTAATACATTATCAATAGGAGATTTGTCATGACAAAACGATGGAAAGATCGCATTCAAATTTTAGTGCACACAGCTGGAACTTATGATGCATGGGGACATTCTGGGGCTGAGTCTTGGAAAGAGACCGCAGAGATTTGGTCAGATGTTCGGACTCAGCTGAGCCCTAAATCCATAGCAACAGTAACGGTTCGGGCTCCATTTGATTACGCAGATAACATACGCATCCAATGGAACGATCAACTGTGGAAACTCATACAACCGCCAGTGTATTTTCCAGAGTCTCAATTAGTTCAATTCAAAATAGAACAACTTTAAATACTCATCCTCACCCAGTGGATGCAACGTCACATTGCCGACGGTCTGCCGGGGTGGGTGGGCTTAAAATGTCACTTGACCAAAGGTCTAGTGTCTATTTTCAACTTTTCTCAATTTTCAACCAAAGGAAGACTTATCATGACTGATATCGTTGTAGATTTTATGGAACGTTTGCGCCAAGAATGGCCATCAGTTCCCGTTATTGCAAGCCATCACGTTGCGGATCAAACGAATGTGATGGGGGTTAACATACAGCGCTGGATTCAACGTCCGGAAGGATGTGAGGTTTCATTGAATGTGGCATTTTACCCATCAACAGACGCCCCCATGCAGGCCATGTTGCAATGGTTGAATCAATTTCATACGTTAATCCGAACAACGGATCCAGAGAATGTCTTTACCCAATGGTGGGGGCAAACTGCTCAGTTTTCCACAGATCCGTTACACGTGACCTGTACAGTATTAATTCGATATGCATTGGAGGTTGTTTGATGGTTGAACGATATACCAAGATTCCAGGATTATCGTTTCCAAAAAATAGCGATCGAGACTATCTAGAACAGTTGGAAAGTATATCTGGGCGTCCAGTCATTCGCAAAACCATTCAAGGAGATGAAATTGTAGACGGGCGCGAAGTTCGGTCATTAACAATTTCTGGAAATGGCGATATTTTACCCAAATGTTCGTTAAAGGTTGGAGATCGCGTTACGATCAAACCGCGGGGTTTTGATGAGATGGCCGTGTTTCGATTTGAAAAATGAGGGCATAAATACAGTCCCTGGGATTTTAATTACAGTTGGACGTATATATTTACTGAGGTTGCATCATGAGCTGGTCACTTCGTAACGAACTGGGAATTGAGTTGACCCAAGTATTTTCATTTCGGCTGGAACAGTCAAAAGGAAAACCCGCAACATTAACCTGGGAATTGCCAGTTACACACGATATTAATCCGTCGGATGTCAGCCTGTGGAGAGGGGGTGAGTGTCTGTTTAAGGGGCGTGTCTATGAACGACCCACTCATATTCATGATGGATTAAGCACGTGAACCGCCATAGCATTTGATGATACGTTTCAAGCTCAGCGTTCAAAGGTGATATCTGATTTGAATAAAGATTTAAAAGTATCAGCAACTATCAAAGATTGCGAGGGGGCTAGGGCAGGGTACATTCATATTGATCGAGTCACCCATACCGTACGTTGGATTCCTGCGGATAAGCCCATGGCTATATGGAATACTCAAGGATTGCATGAACGGGATAGCCTTTATATTACGCCCATCGATCAGCCGTTAAAAGGGCTTTCAGCGTCTGTTAAATTAAACAGTAAACGTCTGGAATCTGGGATGATGGACGTGGGGTCTCATATTTTTGGTCGATTGTCCCATGGCGTTGAGACATATTCTGGGGCGGCCCTTGAGGATCAATGGACAAAGCTTGCGTTTAAAGCCTTGCGAGCAGGTTATGATATTCAACATGCGGAGCTGTTGCCGACGTCTTATCAACGTGCAAATGCGCCAAAATCTTTAACATGTTTGGATCAAAAAGATCAACTGGTCAGCATTCCATATCAAGCATATACGGTAAAACTGCTGCTAAGTTGGGCAATGCCGGTCACAACGCATACGACAGTTACGGTGGCAACACGCATACCGGATGAATCCATAGGGCTTATGATCGACGATATGGAATCGGTGACGGACGCTGAAATCATCAATGAACTGATTCAATGGATGAAAGCCTATGCCATAAATCGTTCGTTTATTACACAGGTAAAATGCAGGCTTTTAGTGACAGATGATCTTTCAATCACTGACCTGGATACACACGCATGGTGTAAAATTTTGGATCCAAGGATTCAAGCGCTGCCCATATCTGGACCCATCGTGAGCTATGCCATATCGAATGAGGGCGGCATCACGTGGGCAGATGTTACATTCTTGTGGGCTTCGGCGGATGCTTTGCAGATTGACTCAACCATCCAGTCAACACAGTCATTGGGTGAATCTGTTCAATCGCCCAAAGCGCCAGATCAAATCGTTGCGTGGGTTAAAGTGATGCATGATGCTGATGATCAATATCAGTATTATCAACGCAATAAAACCAAGGCGTTTGAAGCTTTTGCAGCTGATTTTCCAATGACCCAATTAGAAATTGGACTGCATCCTATTCTGAGTGAATCAGCAGAATATATTGAGAGATCTTATCGGATAAAATAGTTCATGGAACTTGCAATTGTGGGTGTTCCAGAAGCTCAACGGTTGATAGCTCTTGATTATATATATGGAGGCAACTGTTTTAATGTAGATATTAATGCATTATTTTCACACCGAAATAAGTGGTTGCCCAGACCGGATGACCCAAAATGGATCGCCAAGTATGAAAATTTAGCAACTCAATCTACTTCACGCTCTTGAAATGATTGAAAAACTCTCTATATCAGTATCAGTATCAGTTACATCAAGGAGAGAATGAACATGACATATATTAAACACATTTTTGCACTAGTGATACTGTTTCTGTCCGCATCGTATGGAAGCGCAGAGGTACCTGTTTCAAACTCCGCGGAGGCTGCTACTATTAAGCAACGATCCTGTATAACGTTGGAAGATCAGGCTTTATTAAGAAAATTAGAACTCCCTATATCAAATGATCTATATTCTATACGAGAGACTACCCAGGCGATCGTTATACTAGCTGATGCTGAAAAAAATCAATTGATTGAGCTTGCTAAAAATGGATGCATTGATGCTCAACTGTATATTTGGTTAGCCTATACAAAGGGACTGTATGGATTTCCAAAAAATACAGTTTTAGCCAATCAATTAAAAACACAGTATAAATCTGAAAATGTGCAGAAAAGAACAGATCGGATTGCAGCAAAAACTGCTAATAAGACAGCCGAACTTTAATCCATATTATTTTTTAACACATCACCCCTGTACGGAAACGTATGGGGGCTTTTTTATTTCATAACTCAGGAGGAAGACTATGTTAAACCGCTGGATAAATCGATTGGTTCGATCCAATGCACGCCGTCGCAAACTGTTACAAAAACCACGCATTAGTTGGCCATCCTTAGTACAAACTGGATCATGTGGAAAGCTTTACGCCCTATGCCGACACACATTTCCTGAGCGAGTGAACATTCATGTTGAGCTAAAACCAATACTTGTACAGAACAAAGAGATTACTGCAACCGTGAATGTAGATGCCCATCAGTGTTCACCCACACCCATTTATCAGCAGTTGGACGGAGATCTTAAACGGATCTATGGACGGTGTTCATCCATCGATTTGGTGATTAAAGGATGGAATGAAGTGGACATTGAAACCCAAGGGATTCAGCTAACTCAATACAAAAATCAGATACTGTATACCAAAGACTATTTCACGTGCGGCACACATGTTGTGGATCACCAAACGGTTGAAAACCACAGGATAGTGAATGCAACATCAAAACGAAAACATATTCATCCCTATGGCGGATATCTTGGGCCGGATGGAGTAATAGGGGATGCATTATACATGACGTTAACCCCTAACGAAACTGACACAAAGATTAACATTCATTCATATGAAGGGTTGCTTGAACAACGTATTAATGTGTTTGAGATGAATCATATGTATGGACTGGACTCTATAAACCCGACAGAGCGGCATAAAGTTCTGCCCCTGATGCATCTAATTAAACAAGGAGAAATCCCTTGCGAGTTAACCACTCAATTTGGTGATGAGACTTGGATTCAGGCGTATCAATCAGAATCGTTTGTTCGAAAAGATGGAACCTATGAGGGGACATTAACGTTACGACGGACGGGTAAACCAACACTAAGGAAAATTGCATGATTCAGACATTTTCAGATGTAGATATTATTGCACGCACATTATATGGTGAGGCGAGGGGTGAAGTCGCAAAAGTTGGGCTAATTGCTTTAAACGCCGTTGCTAGCGTTATTTGGAATCGCTGGCGTGTTCAGCCGTCGTATTTTGGGAGAACTCCCAGAGAGGTATGTTTAAAACCGTATCAGTTTTCATGTTGGAATAAAAACGACCCAAACCTAGAACGGTTACTAACGCATCACATAACCGATGAAACATATTCATTATGTAGAACAGTTGCAGATGAATTTTTAGCAGGAAAAGGCGAAGACGTTGTGAATGGATCGGATCACTATCATGCGGTCTGGCTGGCTCCGCCATCGTGGGCCATTGGAAAGTTGCCGGTTATTGATATTGGAGTCCATCGCTTTTATCGCTTAAGATCTATTGATTAACAATTTATTAAATATTTTCTAGGTGTTATGCTCTGTTAATTATTATTTAATAAGGAATTATATCATCATGGCGATCAAATCATTATTCATTGCATTGGGGATAAGTATATCTGCAGTGATTGCAGCTGATTCTGTTGGTGAAAAAAATGGAGAGCAAAATCCTGGCTTAAGTGTAGCTAGCTCTGTTGGTTTAACTCTATTGAGTACGACTGTTGAGGAGGATATAGATTCGAATGCGAGTCTAAGGCAATGGAATTCTATTGGTGAAAAAGATATTGATCCGAATGCGGACTTAAGTCTATTGATTTCTGCTTATAGGACCTCAGCGAATGATCAAACAATGATGAATTTGCGTTTATATTTACACTCATTACAAGCAGAGATTTATTATTTAGTTAACTTAGGGGACTTTGCTGAAGCTACTGTTAAAGTTGAATCGGCAACATCACTGCTGGATCCAATTTTTGAGAGTATGTCTGATGAACAGCGTCAAAGTGTTGGTTCAAAAACTTTGAAAATTATTAAAGAGTTTATGCAGATTTGCATGCCTAATGTGTGATTTATAGCAACTCAAACCCATCATCCCCGTCATCATTTTTAGGAGAGCTGGGGTTTTTTACGTAAATCGATCCACCAGGGCGTCTATAATTCAAGTTCTTAGTTAAATCAAGTACTCTAAACTCTTTATAATACAAAATAATTTCAGATGTTTGGGAAACTGTTATTGTATTAGATTGATGCCGTACACAGAATCTTGATAGTTTAGTTGATCTTAGGTTAGCATCATCATGTTCATAGGTTGTTTCAATTGTTACTGGAAGCTCTATGCGTCGTGAAAGTTGAATAACCTCTTTTATTCCAGGACGAAGCCATTCTTCAGTGACCTCTACAGAGGCACGATCAGGAGTTATACGCTCTATGTTGGATGGATTCATCGTTCCTATTGAGACTCGTTTATAAGCAACAGGTTGAGTTGACACAACCTGTTTATTTAGCAATTCATAGTCTTCATGATGTGCTGTTAAATGATGCGTCGGATAGCATTCTCTTTGTTTATCCATATAGGTATACCTTAATACCGTTTGTTTAATCGGTGCGGTTATTTGGCGAGATTGCACATATTCAGAACTATCCAGAGGGCGTTTATATCGGTTTTGTTGTGTGGCGGTTGCGATTAATGAGAGTTCATCTATTCTAACATTAGAATACATTATACTGTTTTGGATGATCTCATACGGCGTAGTTGATATAATGTCTGCAGGTAGATGATAGGATTTACGCGCAAAAACACACAGTCGATAGACGAGTACCGTTAGCTTTAATGCGGCATCATCTTGATGAGACGTTTTATATGTTTCTAAAGTTGATTGAAATGTTAACGTCAAAGGATGCCCATTTTTTCGGGTATAATGAAGATCTCCTAAAATACATTTTGGATCTGCAGGAGAAAGTCTAAGGTTTGATACGGTTTGAAACGAATACCGTTCTAATTCAGCATTAGTGGAATCGATTCGAACGCCGTCTCCAGAAGAATAGTCCAATCGCCACTCTGTTTGAAGAGCAGCAGCTGAACATGCAGGATGATTCTGTATAACAATGCATACAAAAATCATACAAAAAATGGTAAATCTCATTCTGCTTTGCGTATCGTTTAAAACAAAAGATTAACTTGTTTTTTCTGTAAGTTTAGGAGCAGCAAATGTAATTCGTAAAGAGTTTAGCCTATTAAAAACCCATTTTATAAATTCGCCGGCTGCCCAAAAACACGTAATGGTAGCTGAGATTATAAAGACCTTCACTGCGTTCATATTTTCGTATGTGAAGATTTTAAGTGCGATTTCTTTGCCCTTTAGACTCAGTTGCACTACAGAGTGTTTGATTTTTTCAGACAATGCATCTTTTGGGTTCTGAGTTGAACCAAAATCTGCCGAAAAATTCAAAGGATTCGGTCTTTTTGCTTTTTTAGGCGAAAGTCCGTTTATTTTTTCGACAAGTGCCGTTGTTGGGGCAGAATCAGAAATAGGTTCTTCTTGGGGATCAGCGGCAATAGTAACTGTAAAACTTAGTGTGAAAAATGCGATTGCAAATAGAATATTTTGTTTCATTATTTTTCTCCATTCTATGCTTAAATAATATCATAGCTTAAAATCGCTTAACAACATATTAACGTGTACATAACATAGGACTTATGAATGCTAAACTACATATCAATACTTATGCTTCTTAGCTCAATTTCAGTGATAAGAGGAGCAGATTTACCCTTACGGGAAGCAAACGAAGTAAAAATCCAACGGTATCATTTAATCGCAACAAATCCAGAAAAAAGACTTGCTATAAGAATCTCGTGCGCTGATAAATTAGCAAAGCTACATCAGTTAGATCTTGCAGCTTGGGTATATAATGATATTCTTGCTGATGCACGCAGCGAGACTGATTTAGACTGGAAAATACTGGCGGCAGAAGGGCTTGACATGTGTGGAGTTGCTTATAAAGGTAAAGCTATTCTTGTTTTGATGGCGGTCGCAACTCACGCTACTGCAACGGAAGAACAAAAAGCAACTGCCAGAGGTATTTTAAATGAACTGCAATCATCCCTTAAATAGGCTTCTTTGCTTACCGCTTCGGAGGCTTTTGATAGCCCGCCCGACCTGGATAGCGTATAGAGCCGCTAACAGGTTCTAACCCACGGCCTTGCATCTGCAAGCCGACTTGATGTTAACCCCTCCCTTTATGGGAGGTTTTTTTTAACCTAAATTAAAGGAGAACTTTACATGTCATCATTTGTAACCATGGCTTTAGGACTTTTAGAATTTGCCCCAATTATTGCAAAGTTAGTGGGCGGGAATGATTCCGGAGACGTTGCGGAAAAAATTGTAGAAACCGCACAAAGTCTGACAGGAACGCAGGATATGAACCATATGCGGAATACGTTGCGAAACTCACCCGAAGCGCAGCTTCAATTTCAACGTGAGATTGATAAACTAATGGTGGAAGATCGGTCAAATGCTCGTCATCGGGATACGTCGTTGTTTCAAACAGGTCGAAGAAATTTTAGAGGAGATATCATGGTTTTAAGCGCATTACTTGGGTTAATGGGGTGTTTAGCTGCCTTGACCATTTTTAAAATGTCTTTATCGGGGGAAGTCATTGGCATCGTATCCACTATTGCTGGTATTTTTGGATCGTGTTTAAAAGATGCCTATGCCTTTGAATTTGGATCATCACGAGGCAGTAAAGAAAAAGAATCACATTTGATCGATTTATTAACGGGGGCTTTAAAACAAAACTCAAAATAAGCAAGCAGGGATGATCCCTGGCCCCATAAGGCAACGTGCCACTTTATCCATTAGATGATCCGATGGTAGTGCATGTTGCCACTCTACTTAATTAGTTGTTAAGGATTTATGTGTATATTGGGTTAATTATTTCCCAGAGACATCATTATGTTTTATATTCGTTTAACAGTTTTAGGTGTTTTAAGCGTTTGCACAGTGAATGCCAGCAAGGAAAACTTACCTCCGATAGATGAGCCCCTTAACGCATCTGAAGTACCTTCGTCGGCATTGAAACAATTGGAACACAATATACATAATTTGACAGTTACCAACCTTAAATGTCAAAGACATCGACTTCGCATGAGCTTAATGAAATCACAACGAACTCGAAGCATTGCGCCACCAACTGCAGAAGTTCGACGTCAGATGGAATTAAAACTTTCAGAAGTTGAGAGCGCCTTAACGCAAAAATATGAACAAGAATAAACGGTTAATTTGACAAATTAATCGTTTGTTAACTTTTATTGATTATCATAAGTTTTGATATAAGGAGACGCCATTATGAATCGATTTCTTATTGTTTGTCTAATGGGCTCAATTTCAGCCCTATCTGCAGCAGATTATCATCCACATTCCCCAACACAACAGTATCAGGCTAACTTTAGTCGCATTGAAGAGAAAATACGTATTAATAAGGAAAGCCACGATAGTATTTTGGGTCAGTTGGCGTTATTAGATTATAGCGATCAACGTGATTTAACCAAACCGGAATCCTTACAATTAAAGGCATTGAAAGCACAAAAACAAATCAACCGTAACAAATGTGATCTGGAATTAAAAAAACTAAAACGTGAGCTTAAAAAACTGGCAAAGGAAAAGAAACAGTTAGAATCAACGCAGTTTTAAAGTCAATAACGGATGCAGCGTGACGCTGCACCCATTAGGCAACGTGCCGTTGCATCCATTAGAGATCCGAAGTGATCGAACATGGATTTTATCCAAAAACGGTAGGATTCAGTTTTTACAACCGGATAAACCTAATGGATCCAATGGCACGTTGGGCAGTGTCATGTTGTATTAACCCGATCGAACATACCGTAATGTATCATCCCGATTGAATAACTTTAATAATAGACGCACCGCGTCGCCATGAAGTCCACTTAAATCGGAATTTTCCTTTAGTAGCTGGGTTGCTTTGCTATACGCAAGTTCCATTAATTGACTGTGTTCAAATGGGTCGCCAAAAATATAATCGGGAAAGCCGCTTTGACGTGTGCTTGCAACTTCACCACCGCCACGTAATTTTAAGTCTTCTTCTGCGATTTTAAAGCCATCATTGGTTTCGCGCATGATTTTTAATCGTGCTTGAGCAATCTCTGTTGGATTTTTGGCATATAGTAA
Organism: Candidatus Paracaedibacteraceae bacterium UBA6184; assembly: GCA_002422845.1. Lineage (GTDB taxonomy): Bacteria > Pseudomonadota > Alphaproteobacteria > UBA6184 > UBA6184 > Bodonicaedibacter. The sequence goes on along the minus strand of DITM01000098.1, from coordinate 13,374 downwards.
AATGCAGGTCGATTCTTGATCATTACGACCGATTCGTCCCCGCAATTGATGCAATTGAGCCAACCCAAATCGTTCTGCATGTTCAATGACCATAACTGTGGCTTTTGGAACATCAACCCCCACTTCAATCACCGTTGTGGCGACTAAAATATCTAAATTTCCCAATTTAAATTCGGCCATCACGGCGTCTTTTTCAGGACCTTTCATACGCCCATGAACCATTCCAATTCGACGATGGGGCAGGGCTTCACACAAATGCTTATATCGATCTTCTGATGCAGTTAGATCTAATACCTCAGATTCTTCAATCAAGGGACATACCCAGTAAATCTGATTGTTGCTATTGATGGATCGATCAAGGGAAGTGATCAATTCTGATTCCTTTGTCGCAGGCATCACCAATGTCTTAATATCCTTACGACCTGGAGGTTTCTCCCCAATGATCGACACATCCAAGTCGCCATATCGTGCCAACACAATTGTCCGTGGAATCGGTGTTGCGCTCATAAATAAGGTATCAACAAACTGTCCTTTTTCAGATAGCGCCGCACGCTGAGCCACTCCAAACTTATGTTGCTCATCCACAACCGCAAGTCCCAAATTTTGAAACTGGATGGTTTCTTGAATCAACGCATGGGTTCCCACCGCAATTTGAATCTTACCCGATTGCAAATCTTCATTGTTTAACCGTCGTTCTTTTATTTTATCACGCCCAGTAAACAAGCGAATCTCAACACCCAATTGATCACACAGTGGTTTGATCGTTGCAAAATGTTGACGTGCCAAAATATCCGTTGGCGCCAGTAATGTCGTCTGAAATCCGGACTCCACCGTTTGCAACATGGCCAACAAAGCCACGATCGTTTTACCACTCCCCACATCACCTTGAATTAATCGATGCATTTGGTGTGTGTCTTTTAAGTCGTCTACGGTTTGGTTTAGCGCCATCACCTGAGCCTTTGTCAGTGTAAAAGGTATAAGCTCTAAGGCTTTTTGAACCAACAATCCTGGAGCTATTTTTGAAATGCCTGCCGCACGATGATAGGCTTGTTTTAATACAATCATCGACACTTGATGGGCTAAAAACTCATCATAAGCTAACCGCTGGCGGGCAGGGGTGGTTGGCGCTAAATCCATATCAGAATCTGCACAATGCAATGATTTTATGGCGGTTGTCCACCGTGGCCAATCACGTTCTTTTACAGTTGTTTCATCCCATTCAGGGGTGTCTGGTAATGCCTCAATAATGCTCGGCATTACTTTTCGAAAGAAATTCTGACTCAACCCTTTTGTCAGCCCATAAACTCGGTCATTTCCCTCTAGCGTGCTTTTCTGCAAGGGGTCTAACATGACGTCTGGCTGTACCATATGAATCCGCCCCAAATAAGTATTGATCGATCCCCCGAATGCAAACCGCCGCCCCACAGGTAATTTGGTAAGCAAATACGAGGGTTTGATGTGAAAGAATACAATCTCCATGCCCCCAGTTGCATCCTTTACGACAACGCGGGTTGGAATATGGTTGACCTTTGTCGTTTCATGAACAACAATCTCACCAATAATTCCAGCTTTTATGGACAAGTTTTTGGGGTCAGAATAAAACGCTTTTAAGTCTTGAATCGTTTGAAAAAATCGCTGAGATTGAACAGAATTTGGCAGATGAAACAACAGGTCTTTAACCGTGAAAATATTCAGACGCGCCAAAATCCCCTTGTGATAAGGGGATAACTTTAACCGACGCGCAACCGGTTCAAACAGTATTAAATCGGGTCTGATGGTGATATCCACGGTCTTACTTTCCGCTCTTTAATTGTAATCACTCTATCCATTTTTTTAGCTAATTCCAAGTTATGCGTTGCAATCAATGCGGTCATATTATGTGTTCGCACCAAATGAATCAATTCTTCAAATACAATCTGTGCCGTATTTTCATCTAAATTTCCAGTGGGCTCATCTGCCAATAATATGTTGGGTGCATTCGCAAGCGCCCTTAATATCGCGACGCGTTGTTGCTCACCACCTGATAATTCAGAGGGGCGGTGCGTATAACGATGGTGCACATTCAATCGTTCCAATAAAAACATGGCTCGTTCTTTTGCTGCTTTATAATCTGTCCCCTGAATAAGTTGTGGCATCATGATGTTTTCCAACGCCGTAAATTCGGGCAACAAATGATGGAACTGATATACAAACCCCAAATGATTCAAACGCAATGACGTACGCTCTTTATCAGATAGTTTTGCCGTCATCGAATCCATAACACGAATGTCACCGGCTGTTGGTTTTTCTAACAAACCAATCTGGTGCAGCAGCGTTGATTTTCCAGTACCCGAAGGTGCGACCAATCCAACGATTTCACCTGGATACAATTCTAACTCAACGTCTTCTAGAACCAGCAGTTGGTTTTGCTTGGCACCATAGATTTTCTTTAACCCAGTTACACTTACATAAGGTTTGTTATTCATAACGAAGTGCCTCCACAGGGTCTAATTTTGCCGCTCGCCACGCTGGATACAGTGTTGCAAGGAATGATATTAACAATGACATACACGTAATTGTTACGACATCGCTGGTGATAACTTTTGCAGGTAAATGCGTCAGCCAATAGACTTCTTCATAATACAATCGAACACCGATTAGTTTTTCAATCCACAAACGAATTGTGTTCAGGTTAAGCGATAGCAATAATCCTAACCCAACTCCAAGAATCGTCCCAACGGTTCCAATCAATGACCCCATAATCATAAAGATTTGAATCAATGCATTACGCCCCATACCCATGGTACGCAAGATTGCAATGTCTTTGGTTTTGCGTTGCACTAACATTGTTAAACTTGAAATAATGTTAAAGGCTGCAATTAAAATGATCATGCTTAATATCAAGAAAAAGACCTGTTGTTGAATCTTTAATGATGCCACAAATCCCGTATTAATTTTCTGCCAATCATATACGTTATAACGATCTTCAGAGGCGCGTCTTAGATCCTTTGCATAGGATCCTGCATTGTCAGGAATATCAACGCGAATCTCTACCCCCGTCACAGCCCCTTCAAAGTTATAAAAAGATTGAGCAATCGGCAGTGGCATAAATACAAAATTGGCATCCAATTCGCGGTACCCAACATCGAATATAAATGCAATGGAATAGGTACCAGTTCTTGGCATCGGACCAAAGGGCCCTTGAACACCCATCGGGTTTACAAAGGTAATTTGATCCCCAATGTCCAATGCATACTTATCGGCCATGATCTTTCCAATCCCAACACCGGTAGCTTTTTCATCTAAAGGAATTTCCCCCATGATGACTTTCTGCCCCACCAGAGATTGTGTTTTTAAATCATTAAAATTCATACCATGAACAATAGCACCCTGAAAATGATCCTTAATTGTGATCAACGTATGTTGTTCTAATACAGGAACAGCAGACGTCACAAAGGGGTATTTTGCAAGTTCTTGTTGTAAGGGAAGGTAGTTTTTTAATTCCACGACTCCAGAGGTTGGGACAATGTTTAAATGCCCTCTAAATCCCAGGACTCGATCCATTAAGTCATCGCGCAATCCAGTCATAACCGCCATAACGACAATCAAAGTGGCCACCCCTAATGCGATGCCCACCATTGAAAAGCCGCTCATCATGGATACAAATCCGTCGCTTTTGCGGCTTTTAAAATATCGACGCGCTATAACCCAGGAAATGGGACTCATGACTTGTCCTTTTTAAATTTCTCAATCACATGGTCGATGGTCATTTCTTGAACTTGCCCGGTTTTTCGATGTTTTAATTCAACCAATCCTGTTTCAGTGGATCGTTTTCCAACGATGACGTGATAGGGAATACCAATTAAATCGGCCGTCGCAAATTTAACCCCTGGACGTTCATCGCGATCATCATACAAAACATCAATACCCATACTAATTAAGGCTTTATGCAACTGACATCCCATCGACGACGTCGCATCATCGGAATTAACTAAATCGATAATCATCACTTTAAATGGCGCCACAGCTTCTGGCCAAATGATGCCTTTATCATCGTGAGACGCTTCAATAATCGCGCCCACTAAACGACTGACCCCAATGCCATAAGATCCCATTTCAGGATGAAACGGCTTGCCATCAGAGCCTGTAACCTTTAACCCCATGGCAGCTGAATACTTTGTCCCGAAATAGAATATATGACCCACCTCAATCCCTTTTTTGATCAACAATTGATCTTCAGGAACAGGGCAGGTGGCAGGATCATGTTTTTCAGAATCCACTGCATATAAACTACTTAATTCTTCAAAATCGATATGGGAACTATTCGCTAATTCTTCATATCGTTTATCGTAATACACAGTGCTTTCGCCCGTCTCTGCTAAAATTTGGAATTCATGGCTCATGTTACCACCAATCGCACCAGAATCTGCTTGAACCGGAATCGCCGTTAATCCAAGCCTACGGAATGTCCGTAAGTATGATTGAAAGATATCCTGATAGGTTTTCTTTGCCGATTCAAAGTTAATGTCAAATGAGTATCCGTCTTTCATTAAAAATTCACGGCCTCTCATCACCCCAAAACGAGGTCTGATTTCATCGCGGAATTTCCATTGGATCTGATACAAATTTAAGGGTAAATCTTTATAACTTTTCAGATGCGTTCGAACAATATCAGTTACTTGTTCTTCATTTGTTGGACCATACAAGAAATCACGATCATGGCGATCTTTGATACGCAACATTTCTTTACCATACGCATCATACCGTCCGCTTTCAATCCACAAATCAGCTGGCTGAATGGTTGACATTTTGATGTAATGGTTGCCAATACGATCCTGTTCTTCTCGAACAATGCGCTCAATGTTTTCAAGGACACGTAAGCCTAAGGGTAACCAGCTGTAAATCCCAGCACTGGTCTTATGGATCAATCCAGCTCTGTGCATTAAACGATGGGATATAATTTGAGCGTCTGCTGGTGTTTCTTTCATCAAAGGTAAAAAATAACGAGATAACCGCATAACAAACTTTCTATTTAATTTAAAATACATTATATTCGCTTCAGGACGCATTTGAAATGAAAAATCACACAACTATGTTTAAATATTTATTTATTTTTAAAACTCATTTCTTATGTTCTCTTTAAATAAACTATAATTACAAAAAATAAAGCTCTCTATTTGATCGCATGAATTTAGAGCCTTTTAGCGGTGTTGTAAAAATAATGGAGTTCTCAAGAGATGACGATTACACCCAAGATTGATATTGATACTATTGCAGAAGGTCTGATTCAAAAAGTTCAAATGAATGACGTGTTATTAATTCCGTCGTCTGATGTGATTGATTTGATTCATCAATTAAAAGAATTTGAATTGGGACGGGCAATGTTAACTACAGGAGTTTTAACATCCTCATGGGTCGATTATATCTGTCATAACGAAACATCTCCAACCGGTCACCCACTTGAAACATGGTTTTTGTCCAGATCTCCTAAAATTAGAGCCGCCAGAGAACGTTATTATCTCACCAGAGACGCCCTTCAATCTTACTTAAGATCCGACATGGTTTTCTGCGTAATGCCGTGTGGCGTTATCTCAAAAGTCGCTGAATTAGATTATTCAAACATAAAAAATATAAAAATTATTGGGTATGACAATGATATCCAAGGATTAGTCAAAGCTGAAATGCAAATGCAACCTTTGGTCGATCAACGAAAAGTTAACCTTTTGCTGTTAAAAAAGAATATATGGCTGTTAGATGACTGCAATCAACATGACCTTATAATTAGCAATAGATTGTCAGTCTTGGAAGAAGATCAACAAAAAGTGTTGGGGTTGTTTGAAAAATACTATGCTGCATTAAAGAAAAATGGAATTTTTATTAGCAGCTTTTTTACACCATCCCCTTTAAATAACTTGCATACATCGCCTTGGAAAAATGTCGATGTAAACGACGTGTTAACAGAACACAGCATTTTTGTTGATATTATGGACTTCCAACCAGCCGCTCGCTCAGAAAGCATAATGATAAATTTATTACAAAAGGCTGGTTTTGAAATTGTTGACATACTCTACGACACACACTGTATATATCCGACCATTATTGCTCGCAAAGCATAAGGTATTTTTTTTATTAATATTAGCCTTCTATGTACTCACTTGCCCCACTTTACTCGCAGATGCAATCCCCCCTGAAGAAAGCGCTGCATACCAGCCACGTGATTGGACGTTGCCAGGAGAATTAACCCCAGAAGAACAAGCACAACTTGCTTTAGAAGTGATCAATCAAGCTATTCTTGCTGGGGCTGCCCACACTTCGGACAGTACAAAAGATAAACCAAATCCAACGGTACCCTCTGACATTGTTTCACCCTCCATCAATCAACCCATCGCAACATTATTACCAGTAACCCCAAGTGACCAAGTAGTCAAAAGTACAACCCCAGAAGTAACCACAGTCAAAGCTTTAGAAAAAGCAGGGCCCGCCCCAACTACTGTGGCCTATCAAGCAAAATATAAAGAACTACAAGCTCAGTGGAAATCTAAGATAAATGGAAAATCTATGGCAGCAGGTTATGGTGTATTTTTTCAATTAGATGATCTTCCATCTGATAGTGATACTCCACAAAAATCTAGCGATGATCCCTATGGAATAAATGCTCCAGCGTCGACATCTGAAACTCATGAAAGCGTTGAGGCTCTCAGCTCCGGAAACATTACTTCTAACGCAATACAGACACTAATGTTAAGATATTTAAGCGATAATCCTGAAATTGATATCCCCGTAGATGGTATTAACGCAGCATCAGCCTTTGTGAGTGCGGCTCCTGAAAATGCCGTCAGGATTAATGATGCTCTGTTAAAATCAGTCATACTTGATCCTGCTCTAGATGCTTTTACAAAAAAGAATAAGTCTATGTATGCAAGCATTATCCGATTAGAAGGATCTGGAAATGGGCAATATGTGATTGTTGTAATTGATAAACACGGAAATGTTTCATTAATAGACCCTGCACTTAAACAAAAAGTTTATGATACAAAGCTTCTATCTGGCGTTATAAAATCTCTCAACACTCAACGACAAGCTAGCGATCTAAAGTTTGTCGCCGCAGAAGACAGTATCGTCTACACAGGGCTTAACGGAAAAGATTCTGATAATACGCGCAGTGGTCTGTATGCATTTACTTATTGGGCAGCGTTTATGTCTACCGATAAATTAGATGCCTATCAAAGTGTCAATGGTGCTGCGACAGAAGAAACCAACGCTTTAGATTCATATGATTCCATTAATTTAAGCGCCGTCTATTCAAAAAAAGTAAAGAAAACGCCAGCCATTAAAGATGCTACTGCTTTTGAATTAGATCTTAGGGAATGGCTTCGAACTCAGGTGAAGTTTAATTAATAATCACAGAAAAAAATTGCAGCTATGTTATCAGTTAAACTTCACCCCAGAGCTTCATTATTCTTATTGAATCATCATCTAAATCCGTTTACAGCAGTCAATAAAATGCCAATTCTAATGGCGCGAAATGCCTATGAAATGTTTTCAAAAATTCACGGCGGGACTGCTCAGGCACTTAATGAGATAAAAAACAAAGTCTTAACATTTCAAGGTTTGTCCCACTCTATACCCATTCGAATTTATCAGGCATCCTCGAACAAATCTCCCTTGCTGATATATTTTCATGGTGGAGGATGGTCATTGGGAAGTCTAAATACACATGATACACTCTGTAGATCTTTAGCAAAAACATCAGAATGTACGGTGGTCTCTGTTGCATATCGACTAGCTCCAGAGTTTCCTTATCCAGCTGCCCTAGAAGATGCCAGCTTAGTATATGACTGGTGTCATAAGCACGCAGATATCTTAAACATCCATGCGGATAAAATTGCTGTCGGGGGAGACAGTTCGGGTGGTAACATTGCTGCCGTTCTAACAGCCCAATGCATCGAAGAAAATAAACCAATACCAACTTTTCAGATGTTGCTATATCCAACATTGGATTTAAGTTTAAATCAGCAATCCATGACAGATCTTGGAAAAGGTCATTTTTTAACTAAAGATGAAATGATCTATTATAGATCGAATATGCACCACACCTTGATGTTATGGATTGGAGACTGTCTCCTCTTTATTATCCCTTGTTGTCTAAAGTCACGGCAACTATTATCTTAACTGCCGAATGTGATCCATTACGTGACGATGGAAAACTATATTCACAAGGATTAATAGAGCAGGGAGTCTCAGTAGATTATCAAGAGACCCCAGGGATGATCCATTCATTTATGCAAATGCCTTTAATGTTTCCGACTGAAACATCCATATCGTTGAAATGGTTGGCTATACATATGAAAAAACTGTGGAGGTTATAGAGAGCCCCCATAACTTTCATCGTTTAACAATCGTCAAAAAGGTGGAAAGATTTTATCCGGCAAATCATCAAGATTAAACCATTTCCATTCGGTATTTTTATGGGGCGCATTCTCAAAGGTTTCGCCAAATTCTAAACGCCCACCAGGAGGCCCCCAACCGCCAGCTGATACTATTTAATCGTGACCTAATAGAATTTCTCCGTTGTCATTAAAGATTAATACATCAAGCCCATTTTTTGGGATCTGAAGCGTCTGAGCCATTAAATATCTAAATCAACCTCTGACAATGCGTTTTCTTGAATAAACATCATGCGTTCTTCGGGTTTTTTACCCATTAAACGCTCCACAAAATCGTTCACTGTTTCATCACCTTCGATGCTGACTTTAATCAATGAACGTTTTTTATAATCCATGGTTGTCTCTTTAAGTTGAGATGGGTTCATTTCACCCAGCCCCTTAAATCGACTAATATCGATATTTGAAAATTTCTTGAATGTTGTTTTCATCAGTTCGTCTTTGTAGGCATCATCTTTTGCATAGGCAATGGTCCCGCCCGCAGACAATCGATACAGTGGAGGTTGCGCCAAATACAACTGCCCACTTTTAATAATTGGATGCATTTGTTGGAAAAAGAATGTCATCAACAATGATGCAATGTGGGCTCCATCAACATCGGCATCCGTCATAATGATCACACGTTCATATCGCAATTTAGAAGGATCACACGTTTTCCCATAACCGCACCCCAAGGCTTGAATCAAGTTTTGAATTTCTTGATTCGCCATCATTTTGTCCATCGTTGCCGTTGCAACGTTCAAGATTTTTCCGCGCAATGGCAATATCGCTTGGGTTTCTCGGAATCGTGCTTGCTTAGCAGACCCTCCTGCAGAATCTCCCTCAACAATAAAGATCTCAGTGCCGTCAGGACTACTCTTTGAACAATCAGTTAACTTACCTGGCAACCGTAATCGCTTAGTCACCGATGAACGTTGGATATCTTTGGCTTGTTTCTTCGCTAATCGTTCTTCTGCTTTTTCAACAAAGTACTGAATTAATGATTGAGTAAACTCTTTGTTCTGAATAAAGTAATGATCAAAAAAGTCACGGATCAAAGAATCCAATGCTTTTTGAACAGAAGTCGTCACCAATTTTTCTTTGGTTTGACCTTGGAATTGCGGATTCTTAATAAATACTGAAATAAAGCCTAAGCACTCTGTAAAAATATCATCAGCGATAACTTTTTCAACTCGCTTATCGCCGCTCAGTTCTCCAAAACTGCGAATACTTTTAAACAACCCACTGCGAAAACCACTTTCATGGGTGCCCCCCTGAGGCGTATGTATCGTGTTACAGTACGATCTAAAATACGTTTCATCATCAGGGATCCATGCCAAAGCCCACTCAATTTTGACCTCATCATTTTGAGCATTCCCAGCTAATTTCCCAATGATCTCTTTATCTGCAATCAAAGAATCTAAATAGTCTTCGATGCCTTTGGGATAATGAAAGGTAGCCTTGTTTGGGATTGTCTCTGGACGTTCCACCGCTTCATCGCAGTCCCAATAAATTGTAACGCCACGAAATAAATATGCTTTGGATTTTAATATATCGTGAATACGTTTCGCTGACAGTTCATTAGAATCCACAAATATTTCAGGGTCTGGATGAAATTCAATCACCGTTCCACGTTTGCGCTTGGGTGCTTCATCTTTTAAAACGGGGGAGGTCGCATGTCCCTTTGAAAAGGTTTGCGTATACTGCACACCATCACGGAATACTTTAACCAACAAATGATCGCTCAGCGCGTTCACAACCGACAATCCAACGCCGTGTAACCCACCAGACGTTTCATAAGCACCTTCTTTAAACTTACCCCCTGAATGCAGTGTCGTTACAATGACTTCTAAGGCAGATTTATCAGGATACTTAGGGTGGGGATCAACGGGAATTCCGCGTCCGTTATCTGATACTTGCAGCGTGTTATTTTCCATTAAACGAATATGAATCTCACTGGCATGCCCTGCAACGGCTTCGTCCATAGAGTTATCAATGATCTCTACGGCCAAATGATGTAATGCATTCGAATCCGTCCCGCCAATATACATACCGGGTCGTCTACGTACGGGTTCTAATCCTTCCAGTACCTCAATATCTTTTGCAGTATAGGTCTGGTTCTTAGATGATGATGAAAATAAATCGCTCATGGGTTTCTTTGAAAAAATACAATCGTTATTATGCTGGAAATACACAATTAAATCAAGCTAGTTGACAAGCGATTGATATAACTATATTAATACTCCTAAAATTGACAAAAGTAAAAAAATGAAGCTTCAAATTCCCAAAGATTATTATACATATCGCCGATTAAATCTTAATGATAAAGAATTATCTCCACTTACGGTACGTCGAAGGCTAAACAATTTGAAGAAATGGGCTAATTCTTGCCTTGGATTCTATCCTGATGAAAATTATAAAACTTACTGGAATTGCAAACTGCCAATTACTGATAGCATTGTGTGTAAAAATCCGTCCAAATAAGTTGTTCAAGAATGCCTGCAAGCTTTAGTAAATGCTGTCAGCAATCTAATAAAGACAAAAAAGCAGCTTAATCCTTCCGCTCAATCAAAAATACTTTGCTTAATATCTGATGATTTATATCAAAGTGAGATAACTATTTTTTTTGATAAAGCTTACTATACTCATTTTTTCAATCGTACAAGTGTCGAATTTAGTTGGACACCGATTAACGATCAAAAACGTAGCTTATTAAACGAATTCAATCTTATTATTCCTGATGATATCGACTTGCTTCAGCAAGGATATGTTGAATGCATTGTAGATGAAGAATTTGAATATAAGGGTGAGTTATGGGCAATAGGAGAATTAGGAGCTTGGTTATAGAACATAGTTAGCAAACTATGCGCTAATCCCCTAAGTTTACCCCCCCCAAAAAAACAATATCGCTTATCAAGCTAGTTGACATCTCAACTTCATAAGCGATATAACATCTCAATTTATAATAATAAAGGATGTTTGTTGTGAGCCATCTAAAATCTGTGGCACTAAGTCTGTCATTATTATTCTTAAACTCCTTAAAGGCTGCGGCAGTCGGTGAATCTTCATTAGAACCCCCTGCCAAAATGATTTACTCTCTTGCCGCTAAAGTTCATGAAATAGCTGAATCCGCCACTACAACTATCGAAAACCGGTTAACAGATATCGAACATACAAAAAAATGACAGATCAAAATATACAAACTTAGAAACTCAACTTGCATCATTTGATGTCTATCGTATGATTTTAGGCCCTCAAAAAATTACACTTCCAGGTTAAACAAATAATAAATCGATGCCGTTTCAATTTAATCCTTCTTTTACCCAATCTATGTTATAACCAGGTGAACCCTTTTTTAGATACAGTTATGACGAAAAAACCAACAGATTTTGATGTGTGGGCTGCGTTTATTCAACACCTGGACAAACCACTCTCATCACAGCATAAACAACCATCGCCCTCATCCGAAGTTCTCACTGATACTCAGGATTGGAAGGCGTTAACGCGTCATATGGATTGGGTGAATCAACACCGAAATGCCTATGCTCAAAAAGCTCTTCCAACGTCCATACGGCAAAAGTCTCAGCTATTATCTACCTATGAACCTCAATTGTTTATGACTTCAAACAGTGAGGTTTCTATCCTTGATTTAGATCGTATTGATAAAAAACAATTGCCTAAACTGTTATCACATCCTATGTCCGTCATTGACTTACACGGGTATACGCTTCCACTTGGATATGAACGATTAAAAGCCGCATTCAGTCACGCCATACAACGAAAAACACGTCTACTGAAAGTGATCACAGGGAAGGGGCGTCCAAACCCAGAACCAGAAAGCCCAACCTTAAGAGCCATATTTCCAAAATGGATGAAAGAACCCTATTTTAATACAAACATAATTAAAATTCGAAAAGCCCCCAAAGAACATGGTGGAGAAGGCGCCTTTTTAATATATTTAAAACAAACTAAGTAAGCTCTTTTCTTCCAGCATTCAGACATGCTAGACTAAAAAGAAAAAAGGTTAGCGTGTCTAAATCTGAACCAACATCAAACTTATCCCATCACGTTGAATCCTTTAATCACATAGGAACTCCCACAGATCCTCATGAATATGAATTGATCGAAAACTGGCGTTCAAAAACTGATGAACGTGCGTTAAAGCGTTTATTAGACAACCATCAAAAATTGATAAAAATGATCGCAAATGGGTATCGAGGATACGGCTTGCCCTTGGAAGAACTGATTGCAGAAGGTCATGTCGGATTAATGCATGCTGTTAAGAATTTCGATATCGAACGAGGATTCAAATTTTCAACTTACGCCGTATGGTGGGTTAAAGCAACCGTGCAAGAATACATTTTTAAAGCATCGTCGTTGCTCAGTCACAGTGGCAGCAAAAAACACAAACGTATGTTTTTTAAACTTCGAAGCTTAATTCACAAACATGGTTATTTCGGTCAGCTAACCAATGAACAAGCCGATCATTTAGCCACTGAATTAGATGTCACACGCGAAGATATTTTGCACATGCATACGCACTTAACAACGAAAGATTTATCTACAAATGAAAAGGTCGGCGGAGGTAGTGGCGAAGATAGTACCTCTGAATGGCAAGACTGGATAGTTGATACTAGACCCGACCAAGAAACCTATACAGCCGAACGACAAGAATACATCAAACGTGCAAGCGTTCTTAAAGAGGCGCTGAATTCATTAAAAGAACGTGATCGTTTAGTCTTTTATGATCGTCGAATCAAAGAACCCCCCCGTACACTTGATGCCTTGGGTAAAGAGTTTTGCGTATCAAAAGAACGTATTCGACAGATTGAAGAAAAGGCTTTTGAAACAATTCAGTTAGAAGTTAAGCGATTGTCCGTTCATCACGGATTAGTTCACTAAGGAATTGGTGCGGCCGAGAAGACTTGAACTTCCATGGGGTTTAATCCACAGCGACCTCAACGCTGCGCGT
>DITM01000007.1 GCA_002422845.1 Candidatus Paracaedibacteraceae bacterium UBA6184 | reverse complement strand
GAACGAAAAAAAGCTACCCACCAAAATAGTGGATAGCCTTTTCGCAATTCTAGTTATTAGTATACAAAGCGATTTTGAAGTGTCAAGAAAAATGTATACCTATCTGGGTAATCGACTAAGTAAGGCATTAGCTCTGTTGTTGTATTGAGTATGTTCAAGAGATCCTTCAAGATATTTAGATCCAAGAGCTTTTAATCCATCTGCTGCATATCGAATATGATATAGTCCTGTCTCAACATGCTTTACAGATTTTTCATAGAGTTTTGCAGCTCTGTCATGATATTCACTACGTTCAGGAGATCCTTCAGGATATTTAGACCCAAGATTGAGTAATGCATCTGCTTCACTTGCAATATAATTGTGTGTTACCCCATCAAGATCAAGATTAAGATCAAGATTAAGATCAAGATTAAGATTAAGATATAGTTCACAGAGTGTGGCAGCTCTTGCATGATAGGCGGGTCCAAGATCTCTTAATTTATCTACTGCCAATCGAATATCATGTGATGGTGCCCCATCACGATTAGCAGCTAGTTCAAGGACTACTGCAGCTCTGTGAATGAGTCCAAGACCCCTTAATCCATCTGCTGCCGATAGAATATCATCGCGTATTGCCCCATCACGATTAGCAACTAGTTCGTAAAGTACTGCAGCTCTGTCAATGAGTCTAAGATATATTAATCCACCTGCTGCCGTTTTAATATCATCAGTAGTTGCATTATCACGACTTGCAATTCGTTCATAGAGTGCTGCGGCTGTGTCAGTGAGTCCAAGATTTTTTAATCCAAGTGCTGCCCTTAGAATATCATCTGGAGTTGCGTTGGGTAATAGACTTTTTAATATATTTTTCTGAGGGGCAGTAAATGTTGGATCGTTATCAACAAAAGCAACAAGAGCCGTATGTTCATGAGCCGGCATCTTCATCGTCCAAGGGTTTACTGCAAAGGCAGCCTTAAGTACGTTATCAAAGGATGCATCTGTGTTAATTCTAAACAATCTAAGCATCGGCAGATCTGGAGTATCGAGAGTCCCTTGTAATAGTCTGGGTATAACGTTACTGTGTCTCCAAATATTTAGTGCAGTTAACATAGGTTGAGCAACTTCACCCCCATTCCTCGACACTCGTGCTAATCTATATACATTCTTTAGATCTAAGAAGTCTAGAGTAATACCACTAGAACTTTTAACAGCACATCCAGAAATCTGGTTGGCTACACCCACAGGGAATCTATCTAGTATTGATTGTGGGCGTTGAGATGTGGTGACTATGGATGAATGCATAGTTACAGCAGCGGCTGCAGTTGTTGTTGGATCAGTAGACGCAGAGAGTGGCTCTGAACCAAAAGCGGTGGGTAACGTCAGTACGGTAGTCATTAGTAGTGATTGAAGTGTGTGTTTCATGTGTGTATCTCCTATATGGATTGTATATAGGGACAGCTGTCAAAGAAGTCAAGTGGTTGCGTTTTTGAATAATTTTTTGGGGAGTAGAGAGGGGCTGGATAATTCAAGCCCCAGGTAGGTTTTATCCTATGACACGCTTTATATGAGCGCCACAGCTTCTTAGTTTTTCATCGAGGTGTTCATATCCGCGATCTAAATGATATATACGGTTAACGACAGTTTCGCCTTCTGCAGCAAGACCTGCAAGCACCATTGAGACTGAGGCTCGTAAATCGGTTGCCATAACGGGGGCGCCTTGAAGTTTAGGAACGCCACGAACAACAGCGATATTTCCCTGGATCGAAATGTTTGCGCCCATGCGATTCAGTTCAGGTACGTGCATGAATCGATTTTCAAAAATGGTTTCTTTGATTAAAGACGTTCCCTTTGCAAGGGTCATGAGCGCCATCATTTGGGCTTGTAAATCGGTTGCAAACCCAGGATAGGGTTCGGTGATAATATCCACGGGGTGAATATCAAATCCGCCTTCTATGATCATGCCATTGTCTACGGGGGTAACTTTTGTTCCGGATCGTTGTAGGGCTTCTGTAAATGCATATAAGACTTCATGTGTTGTATTGTCTAGATGGATGCGTCCCCCGGTAATGGCGGCGGCAACGGCATAAGTGCCAGCTTCTAATCGATCTGTCATTACGCTGTGTGTGGTGCCATGAAGACGGTCTACGCCCTGAATGGTGATCACTGAGGTGCCGGGGCCTTCGATTTTTGCACCCATGCTATTCAAGCATTTGCACAGGTCGACGACTTCGGGTTCGCGGGCTACATTTTCAAATACTGTGGTGCCTTCTGCGAAAACAGCGGCCATAATTAAGTTTTCAGTCCCAGTCCAAGAGGGGACAGATAGGGTGTAGTGAGTTCCCTTTAAACGGTCGCCTTTGACCTTTGCATGAATGTATCCAGTGTCTAGGATGATTTCTACACCTAGGGCTTCGAGCCCGCTTAACGTTACGTCAATGGGGCGTGCGCCAATGGCACAGCCGCCGGGGTATGAAACAACGGCTTGACCAAATCTAGCAAGTAGGGGGCCTAAAACCAGAATGGATGCGCGCATCTTTCTGACAATGTCGTAGGGGGCCGTTTGATGGTGAATGCCGCTGGCGTTAATGCGAGCGGTTGAACCTTTATATTCAACTTCACAACCTAAGTGTTCTAGTAGATGTTTAAGCGATTCCATGTCGGCTAATGCGTTTGGAGAGTTTTCGAATATGACATCATCTGCAGTAAGAATTGCTGAACATATTAAAGGTAGGGCTGCATTTTTTCCACCACTGATTGAGATTTTCCCATCCAGTGGGTGACCACCCGTAATTACGATTTTATCCATTATTGTCCTTTAAAGTTTTGGTGGGGTGACGCCCATTTGGTTCATATATTTTCCTGCGCGATCTTTGTAAGACGTTTCGCACATTTCATTGCCATGGAAGAATAAAAATTGGCAGGCGCCTTCGTTGGCATAAATTTTTGCAGGCAAGGGGGTGGTGTTTGAAAATTCTAGTGTAACGTGACCTTCCCATTCTGGTTCAAGTGGGGTTACGTTCACAATAATTCCGCAACGTGCATAGGTTGATTTTCCTAAGCAAATGACTAAAACATCCCGTGGGATTCTGAAGTATTCAACAGTGCGGGCTAAGACAAAGCTGTTTGGCGGTACAATGCAGACATCGGCGGTGCGGGTTACAAAGCTTTGATGTGAAAAGTCTTTGGGATCGACAATTGCATTGTCAACGTTTGTAAACACTTTAAACTCGTTTGAAACACGTGCATCATAACCGTAGGAGGATAAGCCATAGGAAATTACGCCTTCTTTTTTTTGGCGATCCACAAAGGGGCTAATCATCTCATTATCAAGCGATCTTTGGCGGATCCACTTATCGGACATTATCATTGGTTGTGCCTCTTTCAGTAGTACTGGGTTGCTTGTTAGATTCATTGCGTTGGTTTGATTGTTCTTTTCTGCGCAGCATGTTTCGCTTCAAAGCAGCCTCAAGGCGTTTTTTTCTTTCGGAAGCTTTTATTTCACCTAATTTGGGCGTATGATTCATGATTTTTTACGCAGACTAAAAATATACACGGAGTATGCAATAAAAAGCTTGAAAAGTCACGAAAATATTTCTATCTTAGTAACGTTTAAAAAGCACACGGAATACGCTTAGCGTTTCTGGTCTTTTCTGAAAAATGAAAAGCAAAGTCCGTGGATGTTTAACCAGATAAAGGAACTAAATACATGTCAAACACTACATTTTCTATGCGCCAGCTATTAGAAGCAGGCGTTCACTTCGGTCACCATCCTCGTCGTTGGAACCCAAAAATGTCTCCATATATTTTTGGAACTAAGGGCGGCGTTCATATTATCGACTTGCAACAAACTTACCCAATGTTTAAAAAGGCATTGGATGTGTTAACTGAAGTTGTTGCTCAAGGTGGTCGAGTGTTATTCGTTGGAACAAAACCACAAGCGGCTGAAATTGTTGCTGAGGCAGCAAAGCGTTGCGGTCAATATTATGTTAACCATCGTTGGTTAGGTGGTATGTTAACCAACTGGAAAACAATTTCCCAATCCATTAAGCGTTTGAAAGATATGGATGAGCAATTAGAAAGCAATTCTGGAACAGTTGTTAAAAAAGAATTGTTGAAGATGCAAAATGATCGCGAAAAATTAAACCGCGCATTGGGCGGGATTCGCGAAATGGGAGATACTCCAGACGCATTGTTCATTATTGATACAATCAAAGAAAGCACAGCTTTATTAGAAGCTAAAAAAATTGGTATTCCAATTATCGCAATATGCGATACAAACTCAGATCCAGATTTAGTGGATTATATTATCCCAGGTAATGATGACGCACGTCGAGCAATTGAATTCTATACTAAATTGGCATCTGATGCTGTTTTGGCAGGAATTCAAAAACAGCTTTCAAAAGCAGGCGTTGATGTTGGGGCAGCTGCAGAAATTATGGTGCCCGAATTAATGGTTGAAGAGGTCGTAACCTCTGATTCTGCAAAATAAGAAAGGTATCGTAATATTATGGCAATTTCTGCAAGTATGGTAAAAGAACTGCGCGAAAAGACAGGCGCAGGAATGTTAGACTGCAAAAAAGCATTAGAAGAATCAAATGGTGATTTTGAATCGGCCGTTGATTGGTTGCGTAAAAAAGGTTTGTCAGCTGCGGCTAAGAAATCTGATCGCGTAGCTGCTGAAGGATTGATTGCTGTTGACGTACAAGGCAACACGGCTGTTGTGATTGAAGTGAATGCTGAAACTGACTTTGTGGCACGTAACGACACGTTCCAGGACTTTGTTCGTACTGTTGTTAAAAAAGCTCATGGCAAAGCAGATGCGGAAGCATTAAAAGCCTCTGAGTATGATGGTGGCAAAACAGTTCAAGACATTTTAACAAACTTGATTGCGACAATTGGTGAGAACATGAACTTGCGTCGTGTTGCAAATATCAGTGTTTCAAAAGGTCATATTATTTCTTATGTGCACAACCAAATTGTCCCAGGTTTGGGTAAAATTGGTGTTTTAGTTGCATTTGAAACAGAGGCCGATGCATCAAAGTTAGCAACTGTCGGTGAAGGTATTGCGATGCACATTGCTGCAATGAATCCAGCGGCATTAACGGCTGATGGTATTGATAAAGCATTGGTTGAACGTGAAGCAAAAGTTTTGCGTGAAAAAGCAATTGCTGCAGGTCGTCCTGAAAATATCATTGAAAAAATGATTGAAAGCGGTGTGAAGACTTATTTAGCTGAAGCATCATTGCTTGAACAAGCGTATGTTTTAGACAATAAGAAAAAAATCACTGATGTAGTCAATGAACTTTCTAAGGAAATCGGAACACCATTAAAATTAACTGGATTCTTGCGATTTGAATTAGGGGATGGAATTGAAAAGCAAGCAACTGATTTTGCTGCTGAAGTTGCAGCGATGAGTCAGTAACATTATGAAACCCTTATATCAAAGGATTATGCTAAAATTATCAGGAGAAATCCTGGCAGGAGAGACTATTTTTTCTCCTGAGGTTATGAATCGAGTATGCCAAGAATTGAAAGCTATTCGAGATATAGGGGTTCAGATTAATGTCGTGATCGGCGGGGGTAACATTTTCCGTGGAAATATGGGGCAGGCGCAGGGTATGGATCGCGCAACCGCAGATTATATGGGAATGTTAGCCACCGTAATGAACGCGTTAGCCTTACAAACATGCATGACAGATATTGGTCTTGATGCCCGAGTTATGACATCGATTAATATGAATGAAATCGCTGAGACGTTTACCCGACGGCGTGCATTTGAGTATATGCACAATGGGCGAATCGTGATTCATGCAGGCGGGATTGGAGTCCCGTTTTTTTCTACGGATACTGCAGCAGCCTCACGAGCATGTGAAATGAATTGTCAGGCTATTTTTAAAGGTACCAAAGTCGACGGTATCTATAGTGAAGATCCAGTAAAAAATGAATCTGCTAAGTTCTTCGAAACGTTAACCTATCAAGATGTGTTAACTAAAGAGTTGAATGTTATGGATGCTGCCGCGATTTCGTTAGCAAAAGAAAATAAAANNCAATCGTTGTATTTAATATTAAGAATCCCGGGCAACTTGCACAAGCAATTTGTGGTGAAGGATTATATACGATCGTTTCTTAAATCATTAAGATAGAGAGATTACCAATGCAATCATTTTCAGAATTATCAAAAGAGCTGCATGACAAAATGAATGCAGCTGTTGAACACACTAAAAAAGAATTCGCTGGGCTTCGCGCTGGGCGAGCATCAGCACAGTTGTTAGAATCTGTGGTGGTAGAGGCCTATGGCAATTCGGTTTCTATTAATCAGCTTGGAAACATTAACATTCCGGAACCCCGCACGTTATCAGTGCAGGTCTGGGACAAAGGGTTGGTTAAGTCTGTTGAAAAAGCAATTCGCGATTCAGGGCTTGGGTTAAACCCAGTGGCAGATGGTCAAACTGTACGCGTGCCTGTTCCCCAACTTAACGAAGAACGTCGTAAAGAAATGGCTAAAATTTCTATAAAGTACGCAGAAGAAGGTCGGATATCGATCCGCAATATTCGTCGCCATGGAATGGATGTCTTAAAGAAAATGGAAAAAGACAAAATCATTTCGGAAGATGAGACTGCTCGTCATGAAAAAGATATTCAAAAATTAACGGATGAATATATTGTGAAAATTGACGCAGCGTTAAGTCAAAAAGAAAAAGACATAATGCAGGTATAAGATAATGATCAACGCGGCGTCTGTTCCGTATCATATTGGAATTATCATGGATGGAAATGGAAGGTGGGCCTCTGAAAGGGGGCTCCCTCGTTCTATAGGGCATCAAAAAGGTGCAGAAGTTGTAAGAGAAATCGTACAAGCTGCTGCTGATTTGGGCGTAAAAGCCCTTACATTGTTTGGTTTTTCTGAAGAAAATTGGTCTCGTCCCAATGATGAGGTGTCTTTGTTATTGAAATTGGCAGAGACGTACCTGAAGAAAGAATTAAACGCGCTGCACAAGGAAAATGTTCGATTTCGTGTCATCGGCAACAAAGTTAAGTTACCCAAAAGTCTGCAAGCCATAATTGATGAGGCTGAACACAAAACGATCAACAATGATCGTTTTTCTTTAAATTTAGCCCTGAGTTATTCTGGTAAATGGGATATCGTTCAAGCAGTAAAACAAATAGTTACTGAAGGGGTAGATCCAGAAGCCGTGACGGAAGAGCTGATATCTCAACATTTAAGTTTAAGTGATGTACCAGATCCGGATCTATTAATCCGCACAAGTGGTGAACAACGTATCAGTAATTTTCTGTTATGGCAGGCAGCATACAGTGAATTGTATTTTTGTGATGCAATGTGGCCTGACTTTAATAAACAGGAACTAACCCTTGCTATCAATAGTTATCAACACCGTCATCGACGATTTGGAAGGATATAATGTCCGAGCTAGTAAAGCGTACTCTTTCTAGTATGGTTTTTGTCCCGGGAATATTGTTGCTTTTATATCAAGGCGGACTATATTTCGATGGGCTATGCTTGGGATTAAGTATCATTCTATTGGTTGAGTGGTTCAATCTGTGGCGCGGATATGCAGTTCGCAACGGTGTAAAATTTCTGGAAGTCTTATTAATTATTGCTGGAGTGATCTATATCGGTTTAGCGATGCATAAGTTTTGGACATTAAAGGACTTTCAACACAAGCAATTTATGACCTTCCTGATTGTTTGGACGACGGACGTTGGGGCATATATTTTTGGTAAAAAATTTGGAAAAACACCTTTTTCACCTCAGATTAGTCCTAAGAAAACGTGGGAAGGTTTTTGGGGCGGGGTGTTTGTCTGTGTGGTGATATGTTCAGGTGGCATGTACTTACAGTTAGCGGGGCTTTTGCCTTATTCGGATGCATCTTCTTTTATGAATAATTTTTTCAGTGGGATTACTCTTTTTTCAACCTTAGTGTTTTCAATTCGTTTTATGTTCTATAGCATTTTTGCGCATTTAGGCGATTTGTTAGAATCATGGGTGAAACGCTATGTCGGGGTTAAAGATTCCAGCCAATTGATACCTGGTCATGGGGGTTTTTTAGATCGGTTTGATAGTTTTTTGGCTATCTGTCTTGCCTATTATGTGAAAGATGTTCTTCATTATTTCGGCATCTTTTTTTAGAGTAGCGTTCAAAAAACTTTAAGAAAGTCTTGTATTTTGGAGTAAGGCTTCTTATATCTAAAAGATAACAACATTCAAAAATAGTTAACAATCTCATCAATAATAAACATCTTAGAATGCACATGAGGGACATAGCCGACACACACGGGGCTATTAAAAGAGATTTATTATTAGGAGAAGCAACTTGATTAGATCATTATCGTTTATATTACTGACTGTATTTTGTTCACAGTTTTCATTAGTATCAGCAGAAACAAAAGCATCTGAAACTAAACGTGCGGCAGTTCAACATACAAAAGCCAGTCATCCTGACGTTGAGGCCGCAATTAAATATTATGAAGCAAAAGACTATCAAAAAGCGTTTGAATATTTCAAACTAGCAGCCGATCAAGATCATGTCGGTGCTCAGTATATTCTTGGGTTGATGTATGCTGATGGTGTAGGAGTAAAACAGGATTACACACAAGCATTCAAATACTACACGTTAGCAGCCGATCAAGGGGATGCAACGGCTCGATATAATCTTGGGGTGATGTATGATAACGGTAACGGAGTAAAACAGAATTACACAGAAGCATTCAAATACTACACGTTAGCAGCCGATCAAGGGGATGCCGATGCTCAGAATAATCTTGGGGTGATGTATGCTGATGGTAACGGAGTCACACAAGATTATAAAGAAGCCATGCGATATTTCAAACTAGCAGCAGATCAAGGGGATGCCGATGCTCAATATAATCTTGGGGTGATGTATGCTAACGGTAACGGAGTAAAACAGAATTACAAAGAAGCATTCAGATATTACACGCTAGCAGCCAATCAAGGTCATGCAAAAGCTCAATATAATCTTGGAGTGATGTATGCTAACGGTCAAGGTGTACAACAAGATTATAAAGAAGCATTCAGATATTACACGCTAGCAGCCGATCAAGGATATGCCGATGTTCAATATAATCTTGGAGTGCTGTACCGCGATGGTAACGGAGTAAAACAGGATTACACAGGAGCTATAAGATATTTCAAATTAGCAGCAGATCAGGGGGTTGAAGAAGCTAAACGCGCTTTAAAAAAGATATCTGTGCAAAAAGTTCAAAAGGATGAAATAAAAAATAAAGATGACTCCTTACTTGAGGAGAAAGAAGCGTGGGATTCAACAGAGAAGGCTACTGTGCTGATCCTGACGTTTCTAATGGTATTATATTGGGGGATCCTAATATGCCTTATTATTTTGGTAGTAAAAACATCTAAAGCTAAGGAGGCAATTTCTGAACACCCTAAAGGTATAGGTGGGTGGCTAGTTTGGTTTTGCCTTTTTTTTGAACGTGAGTGCTAAAGAAATAAAGACAATACTTGATTTGTGTTCTGACTTTCATATTCCCGAAGCAAGCCCTAAATTCTTCATTCTGTGTAATGTGCTTTGGATATTCTACGTAGCCCATATCTTTTTTAAGAAAAAAAGATATTTTCCTGAAGTAATGATAATAAGCATTATTTATTTTTGCTTTGTTGAGGCTATGGGTTTAATAATTGATTCTTCAGATGCACATAAGTCGATAGCGGGAATAGTTTCCAGCTTGATTTGGGTTTGTTACCTATGCGTTTCAAAGCGAGTCAAAAATACTTTTGTACACTAATTAAGATGATCTTGAACACACATATTCGAATCCTGTTAGTTACGCTTGCTGTAAGCATATCTAATGTGTTTGCACAACAGGTGATGCCTAAAAATCAACGACCGATTGTATGTTTTACACCCGAAGAAAAATGCTATCCTAAAATAGTTAAATACATTGATGCTGCTGAACATACGATTCATGTGCGTGCTTATGCGTTTACCTCACAAGAAATTGCCGATGCTTTAGTTAAAGCGCACGAACGAGGGGTTTGTGTTTTAGTCTTAGTGGACAAGCAGCAGATGAAAGGCACACATTCACTGGTGAACGTATTGATCGATGCAGGCATTGTAGTCAAACGGGAAAAATGCAAAGGATTGGCTCATAATAAAGTCATCATCATTGATAATGCGATTCTGATAACAGGGTCCTATAACTTTACCAGGGGAGCAGAGTCGCGCAATGCAGAAAATTTACTGATTTTAAAACAGCGAACACTGTTGAAGAAATACTTGCGTGATTGGGAAATTGCTTGGGAGAAAAGCTAGGACATGAGAGATTTTCCAACAGTGCGAAGAGTGCTTTGCGCAACAAAAAACCTCCCGAAGGAGGCTTTTGCTAAAAACTGAAAAACAGTTATTTAATTTTAGCTTCTTTAAATAGAACATGTTTACGAGCAACTGGATCATATTTATTGAAAGACATTTTTTCAGTAATGTTACGTGGGTTCTTTTTTGTAACGTAAAAGTAGCCTGTATCTGCAGAGCTTACTAATCTAATTAACGTTACGGCGCTTTTCTTGGCCATGGCATAATTCCTAAATTAATCTTTGATGAATTATATTGCGAAAACATCAAAATGTCAATATCTTGAATCCAGATACTTAGTGTGAGATGAAAAATGAAATATGTCTTGAGTTTCCTGGGGATGTTGGCGGTGTTGGTGCCCACATTCGGAAAAAGTTATTTTGGAGATACAACTTTAGCATCAAAAAAATTTGATCAGCTAACGATACTTGGTGTTGCCAACCTAGATGGTGTGACTGCAACAGAAATCTCTATAACGGGGCCAATGACAGCAGCCACTATTACGGCTAACGCCATCGAAGTTATAGGACCTGTGAAACTTATAAAGTCACACTTGAAAAAGGTTCTTATTACGGGGCCGGTGTCGTTAAATAAAGTAAAAAGCGATACTGTAACTATTACGGGGTATTCTGATTTTACAGATGTTAGTATTTCTAAATCTTTGACGATAACGGGTATGTTAAATGCGTCCCATTCGCGATTTAATACCGTTACTTTAACCATGAGCGAATCGGTATTGAAAGATTCTTTAGCCAAGTCTATTGTGGTAAAATGTCCAGACTCAGATGAATCGCATCAAAAATTAATGTTTTATGGAAACACGCGTGTCGATATGGTTGAATTTGAATCGGGGCACGGAGAGGTTCATGTGTATGGGAAAAATGTTAAGGTCGGTAAAGTGAAAGGTGCTGAAGTCATTCAGCATTAATGAAATGTCATTTACAACAATCGTATGGTTTCGGCAGGATTTACGGATTCATGATAATCCTGCATTAGAATATGCAGCGTCACGGGGCGCGATTATTCCCATCTATATCCTGGATGATGTTACCCCTGGACGATGGAAAATGGGTGGAGCTTCTAGATGGTGGTTGCATCACAGCTTACACTCTCTATCAAACTCGTTGCGTGCTAAGGGGCATCAGCTGCATGTTTTTGTAGGGGATCCTCAGCGGATACTTAACGATCTGCATCAGCAAATAAACGTAGATAGTATAGTTTGGAATCGATGCTATGAGCCGTTTTCGATTGAACGAGACAGAGTAATTAAAGAATCCCTGACGTCTGCAGGCGTTGAGGTAAAATCATTTAATGCCAGCCTGTTGTTTGAGCCATGGACGATCAGAAACCAACAGGGGAATTTTTTTAAGGTTTTTACTCCGTTTTGGAAACACTGTTTGCAGAAAACCGTTGAGCCAATATCGCGGTCAGAAAATAGCTTAGATTTAGCGATTACTTTTGCGGAGGCTTTAGAAACATCAGTGCAATTAGAGGATCTGAAGCTATTACCCACTTATCCCAATTGGGCAAAAGGATTTGATTGGAATCCTGGAGAATCAAATGCGTTACAAAAATTGAATGAGTTTTTTGAGACTGCAATCATACCCTATAAAGAACAGCGCGATTATATGGACAAAAGTGCAACGTCGCTGTTATCGCCACATTTACATTTCGGTGAAATTAGCCCTAGGCTTATTTTCCATAGATGCCAAGAATTATTGGCGATAGGACAAGGGGATTTAACAGGTGTTCATCACTTTTTATCGGAACTGGGATGGCGAGAATTTTCATACCACCTATTGTATCATTTTCCAGAGTTGCCCTCGGAACCTTTTCGCGCCGAATTTAATCAGTTTGAATGGGGCAATGATCAAGAAGGTTTGAAAAAATGGCAGCAAGGAAAGACGGGTTTTCCCATTATAGATGCCGCCATGCAAGAGCTGTGGCAGACCGGGTATATGCATAATCGTGCGCGGATGATCGTTGCGTCTTTTCTAACAAAAAACCTCTTGATTCATTGGCGTCATGGGGCTGATTGGTTTTTGGATACTCTACTGGATGCGGATTTAGCCAGTAACAGTGCAAGCTGGCAATGGGTCGCTGGATGCGGTGTTGATCCTGCGCCGTATTTCAGGATCTTTAATCCTGTAACTCAGGGAGAAAAATTTGATCCTGACGGCACATATGTAAAAAAGTGGGTTCCAGTATTACAACTGCTGGATGCAAAATATATTCATCAACCCTGGAGTGCGCCATTGTCGGTGTTAAGAGAAGCGGGTGTGCGATTGAGTCATAACTATCCAGAACCAATGATAGATTTAAAGGTGACCAGAAACAGGGCATTGGAAGTGTATGCGGGTATTAGGTAAAAGGACAGAAAATGAAAAAAACACTAACGAAATTAATTAGATTCTTTCAACGTAAAGTGGGGAAGAAGATAAAGTCAGATACAGATTTATCAGATATTAGCTTGATAACACCAGCAACCTCCGATGGAGAGTTAGCTATTGAATATTACTATAAGTCAGATTACTTAAACGCATTTCAGGCGGCAGAAAGAGCAGCGAAGCAAGAGGATGCTGCTGGATTTATGTATTTAGCGCTTATGTACTTGTTTGGTCGAGGTGTGAGTCAAAACTATTCGTTGGCAAGTGAGAATTTTTTAAAAGCAGCTGAGTTGGGTCGAAGAGATGCTATGTATAACTTAGCTTCAATGTACCGCTATGGTAGAGGAATCGATATTAATTATCAAGAAGCCTTAAAATTTTATGAAAGGGCAGCGCAAAAAGGACACGTGGATTCGATTTATGAGCTTGGGTATATGTATTTTGACGGGTGTGAGGTTGCTCAAAACTACATCAAAGCAAAAGAATATTTTATAAAAGCGGCAGATCTTGGTTCAGAAGAAGCATTATACAAATTAGCTTTAATGTATTTGGGGCTGTACCAGATAACGGTTTACAAACAGCCCTTAAGCCATTGATTTAAGTGGGCTAATTGAGCTTTTGCAGTTGGTGTATTAAAACGCCACTCACATTCCTTCAAAAATAGCCCAAAATTCTGTCTGGGTATACCATTAAATTTACGCATATGCCGCTTAGCTTGATTCCAGAAATTCTCTATTCCATTGATATGATTTTGCTTGTCTGCAAACAACTTGGAATGGTTAATTCGATAGTGCTTAAACTCTGATACATCCAACACATTATACCCCTTCCAACTGTCAGAATAGACGATACTGTCAGGCACTACTTTGCTTTCAATAATAGGAATTAATGTACTGCTAGA